>CAZKUL010000006.1:0-40485 GCA_964555945.1 uncultured Planctomycetales bacterium | reverse complement strand
TGTTGTTTACTAAAATGCCAAGGATGGTACAGCATATGTGGTTGAAATTAAATTAAAAGTCATGCTGTAGCAGGATTACCTGGCGTTAGACAAGAATAATGTAGGGGTGGGTTCCAAACCCACCCCAAAATGGGCAGGTCATGGACCTGCCCCTACAGACATCAACGCCCTCGGCTCCCAAGTCGTCCGCGCAATCGTCATCCCCGAACTGACCAAGGAAGTCAACTTAGACAAGAATTTTACCCCATTACGCCAGGTCTATAACTCCCTCATATTGGCCACCTGGTATAAAGAAAAAATCAAAAACAGCATCCTGGCACAGGTCTATGAAAACAAGAAAAAAATTGTTGGTATTCAATACACCTCAACTGTCATTCCCGCGAAAGCGGGAATCCAAAATACTATTAATTCTGATATGGATCCCCGCTTTCGCGGGGATGACAGCAAACAGAATGATGTGAATCTAATCTACCAACGCTACCTCCAGGCCTTTAAAAAAGGGGCTTATAACTACATCAAAGAAGAAATCGATCCCGCCACGCAAGAAATGATCCCCAGAAAATATTTTTCGGGAGGTATGGCATTAAATATAAATGCAAATGCGGCAATGTTAGTTGAACATAATCCGATTGAAGGCCTGGAAAATGATCAAGCAACGCTCGTAGAAGTCAACCTGCGGCAGGCTAAAACTATTCCGATGGCGCTTGGTTCTGACGCGGCGACGGTGTCGGTAAAAGACAGGGCTGTTTTAGCGGAACATAGCCCAAGATGGGACAACCTTCCTGAGGACATGCTGGAAATGTTCAGGCCATTTATTGAGAAAATTACTGGGAACCGTCCGGCGGACAGGCAGCTTTCCGAAACAGTCGAACCACGGACGGTAATGATCGATGGTATAGAAAGGCACGGGGCCATCTATACGGCATCGGAAGGGATAAAAGGTGTTTATAAATTTGCGGATACTGATTTTAAAGAAGGGCAACGGATAAAGTTCATTACCATTTTAGAAAATATAACAGGAATCAATATCGGACATTACGAGGTTCCCACTATTTGGATCGATGAAATCATGGAAAATCCTATTTTAGGGGAAAAATTAATGGCCATGGCCAGAGAGGATGCCTTAAAAAGAGAATCTTTGGCCATTATCGGACCTTTAACGGAAGGAAAAAAATTGAGCCCTGAAGAAATCCGTTCCATATTAGAAATTGAATACCCGGAGGAAACGCCAAAAAGGCAAAAAGAAGAAGTCATCAGGGTGGAACTCATTGCCAATGGTTCCAAAGTCCGGATTTCCCGGTTATTTTTTCGCGATCCAGGAAGCCGAGATAAGGTGATCGTCACTAAGTTTGAAATAAATTTCGATTACAATCACGCCGAAACCAAGGACGCTTTGAATGAATTAGAAAAAATACTGAAGGCCAGCATGGGGCCAGTAGAATACGCAAAAATACTGGAAACCGATTTATATGCAGACGAAGTCAAGGAAGCTCTTGGGCCCTTATTGAGAAACAAACCCAATTTTAATCAGATAATGGAGGCTGGAAGTCGGGAAGATTTTATGAGGGAACTCAACAAGGCCCTGGGTGGAGAGGAATATGCGGACATAAACCCAGTCCTAAAAATCTTAGGTTTGGCCGCCGTAGGCCTCGCAAACCACCAGATCAGGGATGCTCATCTAGGGCCTACATGGGAGCCTGTTGAAATGCATCCAGTCGTTAAATTCTTATACGATATCACGTTCCGTCAATATAAAAACGTTTTGAAACCGCTGACGCTCAGTGGAATTATTAAGAGATTTCATTTTGATGCCGTTGGTATGAAAAGATCGTTGGCGCCTTCCCAAAAATATCCTTCTTCTTCTGAATTCCAGTCTTTATTCAAAGGGTTTACTAAAGAACTTAAAAGACGTGCCAGGGAAAAAGGATTTGAGTTTCTGGAATATATTCTTTCCTTTCCGGAAGGTATACCGACATATGATGCATACCTTTTGATGGGCATGGGTGATTCCAGCCTGAATGGAAATAGAGACCCAAGACTGCCTGTTAATACTTTTTTAGAAACAGCCAGGGAATTATGGTTACTAATACGAAAGCAGGTTCATAAAGGGGTACGGATAAATATGCCAGAACCAATGACAAAGGGCTCTCCCATTCTAACTTATGAAATTATAACAGGAAGATTGACATTTGAAGAAGCAGCATGGAAGTATTTACGGATGAAGGAAGATCAAGGAGAACCCCATAGACTAATTACGGTGCTGCATTCTTTAAACCCGCCCCCTATACCAATTGATGAAACTCCTCATCATCCCCCAGAGACCAACCCCGCAAACCGCGCCCAACTGGCATGGGAAAAAGGTGGTATTGACTTGAGCGCGCAGAGGACAAAATTTCTTATTCAGCATCAAGGTGATGATATTCAATTTAACATTGATCCTGCCCTGCTCGAGCAAGTGAAGAATGCCTCCGGTTTTGTACCTGTGATCATTAAAATGCAGCCGCTCTATAATGTGTCTGCCTTCTTAGGGATGGCCCAGCCGCCTACGGCAGGAGTAACGCCTCAGGGTCAACCCGGATAGACTTGACCTTGTATTCCTCCGCATATCCGACCCGCAAAATGCTTAAGATAAAATGTGACGGTACACCTAAGGACTTTTTGATCTTGGCCTGGGCGCGGTCCATGAGGGCCAATTCCTGGGGACTGAAAAAAGAACGGTCTATTTTGGTAATGTCAACGCCGGACGCCACGATATGTGAACTGAGGCCGTGGCTATTGAGCCTGTTAAGGATCTTCTGGATGTCCATCCAGTCACGGACAATGGCTTCATGGGAAGCCACTTCATCCTTAAACACAATGAGCAGGGGCGAATGCATCAAAAGTTTCGTATTCTGAGTTTGGACCAGGTTCTGGGGGATCAAACTTTGTCCGATGGTGTTTCTGAACACAGGGTTCTTTTGGAAACGGATGAACATCCGGGCGTGGAGCGGAACGCCCAAGGTCAGGATGTCCAGGCCTTGGGGATGTAGGGCCGCCTCACGCGTGGTGACACGCATCATTTCAGCCATCTCGTCCCTTAATTCCTTATTAGTGACCCGGACGCGTTCTAACTCCGAACAGCTTTCAATAAAATCCTTGTTGCCAGTCACCTCGATGATCTCTCTTGAAGGGCCGGCAAAAAGGGAACGCATGTCTTCGATGATCGCCGCCGGGACGGCCTGTGGCCGATAGGTGTTACGGTTGGTATAACGCGTAAGGACAGGGGTGATGTCATGGCTCGGCGCCTGGAGGTCCTTTTTAAAGGTCACCACACAAACAGGTTCGCTTTGGCCATAATTGGGAGCCCCCAAAGAGTAGGACATCTCATAGCGCCAATGACGCGCCCCTTGGGATAAATCTTCCAAAAAGGCCCCGAGGGTATAATAAACCAGATTCTTGAACTTCCAAAAACCGATGTCCTTATGTTTCGCAAAAATTAATAAACGTCCGTCTTTGAATTGGAATTGCCAGGGCTGGGCGTTATAAGGCGAAATCGCTTTTAAGCCAACCCTCAAGATTTCAATAATGTCATGACGGTCCATCTTAGCGACGCCTTTGTATTTTAGTCTTTTAACATGCCGTGGCTTTTATACCACTGGTAGGCCCGGTCCACCGCTGACCATGTGTCCCCGGGAATGAAGCCCAGCTCCCGTTTTGCTTTTTCACTGGAATAATGCTGGGCGTGGAGTTGTAGTTCCATGGCTAGGAGTGGTACCGCCGGTTTTTCCTGGCGCAGGACCAAATTAACGCATTCAGAAATAAAGGCGACGGCAACCGTCACCGGTACAGGAATGGCAAGGGGCGGCATCTTTCTGCCCCCGCATTTTTTGATGCGGCGAACGAGCTCGTCATGCACAATATTCTCTCCGCCTAAAAGGTATTTTTCTCCTGCCCGGCCTTTTTCCAAAGCCAAGACCGCACCCAGAGCGGCATCAGCCACATCAATGATATTTATTTTGACACCGCTAAGGACATTGAAAGGGAACGGATCAATAAAAACAAAAAACTCGCCCGTGGATGGTTTAGTATCGTAGTCCCCCACAAACATGGTTGGATTAACAACCACGATATTGATGTTTCTTTGAGAGTAGTCCACGACCATTTTTTCCATTTTAAACTTCCAGGGTAGCGCCAACCAGCCCTTCTGGCGCTTGGTGACAATGCACTCTTCATCTGCCGGTCTATTTTTTCCGTCTCCGATGGTGTGGCAGGTGGAAATAAATACCGACTTTTTAATGGGGGACGCCGCCAAGACATCCAGGATATTCTTTAAAGAATCGAAATCATGTTCTTTAGCTTTTTTTTGTCCAAGTGTCTGTTTACCGGGTGGCGCGGCCTGGAAAATTAAGAACTGAGCTTGGGCCATCAACTTCGCCAGATGGTCTTTGTCCTCATAAGAACACGACTCAACGGTTACCTGCGGATGAGGAAGGATGTCTCCAAGGTTCTTAAAATCACCTGAGGAAGATGAATGCAGCAATACCTTATATCCCCGTTTGATAAGGGCACGGCAGACGTGTCCGCCAATAAAGGAACGTCCCCCCATAAGAAGAACTGTTTCCATTCTCCATTTTCTCCTGTTGGTAAAGTCATTATTATAGCAGGCTAGTATATCACAAACGGATTTTTCATCAAATTTAAGTTCAGACCTAGTCAACAAAACGGACAAGCTAAATCAAGGATGTGCAATAAGATCCGCAAATAACACTGTTTGGCTGGCGGGTCTAATGGACAGAATGACGGGATCAAGGCCTTCCATATTACGACTCATCTGGGCCAGGTCTTGTTGACTCAAAATGAGTATTCCGTTGCCGTCACGTTTAATGGTCATGGCCAGATTGGCGGAGTTTAGATCAATACCGCCGATTGGCCTTTTATTTATATTTTTATGAACCATTTGGGCCCGATGAGTTCCCGTTGTCATCGCCGCATTTTCTTTCCCTCCATTCCTAGAATCCACCGCATCATTAGACTCCTTAAATGTAAAAAAAATATGCCTATCTCCTCTATCAATCATAATAATCGACCGCTGGTGTTTAATAAAGAATTCCATTATGGCACGCTCGACCTCCGGGAAAAAATCCCTTTGCTCTGTTATTCTCAACTTTGGAGTTCTTTCTTCTGAAGGGTGCTCATCTATCATTCTTACAATAGACATGGCAATCCTTGTAAACTGGTTATATACTTCTTTATCTCGAGATGTCTGTTGAGACATAGAGTTCATTCTCCTATTCAGGTCTCTTAGCCAGGTTCTTAATAAATCTACAACTGGTCCTTCTTGGGAACCATTGCCCGATGCTGATGCATCTACAATGACTTGTTTAACAGCATCCCTTTGGGCCCTGGCCATGGAGAAGCTCTTCCCTAATCTTCTTCTATAAATCACCCCTGCAATTGCCATTAAAGTGCTCAGTATGTACAACGATGTGTCCGATGCCGTCATCGCCTGATTAACACTAGCAATATTGCGCTCTTTCATTTCAACGGTGGCGATCTCGGCTTTTGAGCCTAAAACATTTTTGATATCACTGATTTCCGCCCTATCTAACACATGAATAAACTGAGCAGGATCGCGTCCCAATACTTTTGTTGCCTGTGCAAAATCCGCCATCCCTCCCGAAAAATACTTTCTCGGCACCGTCTCATTCGTGTACCTATCCACATCCTCTTTAATGAAATTAAAAACGCCCTTTTTGTACGCCTGTAAATACCTATGGTAAATCTCCTCATTGGTTCTTGGGTCCTGGTCAACTCCCTTGACCTTGGCCTTATTCGCGTAAATCTGGCCTAAGAGGGATGTTTTAAGGGTGCGTTTAAACCAGGTGGCCAAGAGCATGCCGCTATATATCTGTCGCAGGGGCGCGAAATTGGCACCTTCATTGACTTCGCGTTGTAATTCAGGAAGGACGATTTCACGGACGATTTTGGAGGCTAGAGCATGAGTGGTTCGTGAGGCGCTAAAGTTATTTCCCTGGGATGCTTTCACATCCGATGGTTTACTTGCTTGGGTCCTCATACCGGACACTCGCAGGTGCTCGCAACCTGCCTGAGGACACGTTCTTTTTAATTCTGACATGAACATGTCCCCTGGTTGGCGTTGAGTTATTATCGCAGAATGTTTTTGAAGGGATAGATAATCTTCTTCCAGCATGACCCGCAAATGGTTCTTTAACACATAGGCCGTGTTCCCTTTTTCATAGATTAGTGCGTCATCGGGGAGGATCCAGACTTTATTGAAGGTATTGACCGGGATATTGCTTGTGCCGTATTGCTTTTGGGCTTGGGCATAGACCTTGCGCCAAAATTCTTTGCCTAAATTATTTTCCGGATAAATTAAAGAAGCAGTGATCTGCTTGAGCATGTAATCCTGGGCCAACAGGTCTCGGCCCATTTCTGTCTTACCGAAGTCATCCTTGATAATGCGGTCTTTTTCGTAGGGTGAGAGATTGACCCATTGATCATCATCGGGAATGGCAAGCGAGGCTAAAAAGTATTTGACCAATTTCGTATATTCTTTTTTCTTTGATTGTTGTTCTATTAGAGATCCTTCGCTGCGCTCAGGATGACGGAAGGTTTGATCGACTCCGAGACTTCCAGGATGACGGACAAATTGATCGCCTTTATCAATAATGAAGTCAAATTTAAGGGGTTCGTTGGGATGGATGACTATCCCTTTTAAATAAGCAGGTGTATATTCAGGGCTTAAATTCACCATGGCCCCAGGTACCGGCATATATGGCAAAGGGTCAATTTGGGCCTGAACAGTCCCTATAGGCCCAATGGTATTGATTAAAAGGGCAAAAATAAGGCCAACGCATATAATATGTCTTGGATATAGATAATCAAACATATGCAAAAGATAACATATATATGCTATTTATGCCAGGTTTTGAAGCTACTTCAACTACTTCAACTATCTGCCATAAATGGCCTTGTCACTGAATATTTCTTTCCTGCTTTTATTAGAAATGCCGATTCCAAATATTTCTGAATAATTGTTTCCAACGTACCTCATCTTTTTTAATTCATATCACAGCGTTTCTTCAAAAGCCCCATCGCTTCGACTTTCCGCCATAGGCGGATCCGCCTCCGGCGGAAATTCTTTTAGAGATTGCCTCGTCGGGATTCGCCCTCGGACGAAATACTAAACATGAACAATTTCAGAAATAAGCTTCAAGAAAATAAAAAAACGCACTTAGACTTGACGTTAAAAAGAGTATAGGTATAATTCATATACATGCATAAAAAAGACTGTATTTTCCTCTCGGTCCTTTTGGCTTTCTTTTTAGTACTTCATGCCCAAAATGCTGAAGCCTTTGATTTTAAAGAGGGCGATATTTCAGGATTTCTGGATACGACCGTATCTTCTGGTGCAGACTTCCGGGTCAGCCAGCCCTCCCACGCGCTCATCGGCACTTATTACGGCGGAACTGACCATTCTGTCAATAATCAACAAGGAGACCTCAATTATACCAAAGGCAGTGTCTTCTCTAATGCCAGCATCATCACCTCTGATTTTGGCCTCTCCTACCAAAACACCAGCGCCTACATCAGTGGTTCTTATTTCATAGATCCGGTCAATCTGGACAAAAAACAACTGACTCCCTACGAACAGCAAAACGCTGGACATGGGGAAGAACTGCTGGATGCTTACGTTGAACAAAAATTTGAACCGGCTGGCAAAGCTTTGGATATCCGGGTAGGCAAGCAGGTCATCAATTGGGGCGAAAGTACATTTATCCCAGGGGGTTTGAGTGTGACCAACCCCATTGATGCCACCCAACTCCTCTTGCCGGGTTCCGAGGTCCGCAACGCCCTTATTCCTAATTATATGGTGTCCAGTTCTTATCAATTGACGGACCAGGTCAGCCTTGCGGATTATTATCTTTTTCATTTTGAACGGACAACATTGCCTGTGTGCGGCACGTATTTCAGCACGGACAATGTGTTTTGCGATGATGGGAACAGTATAGGTGATGTCGCCTATGGGCAGGCCCCTGTGGGAAACCTATCAAGCGCCGTGCGCGAAAGCGGAAGGGAAATGCCTTCCAACAACAATCAATTTGGCGCCTCGGTGCATTATGTTCCCCCTGGATTAAATGATACTGATTTTGGCTTTTATTTCCTTAATTATGACAATCCCCTGCCCGTGGCCTCGGCCGTGGGTAATCCTGGCGGCTTACCCACCTATGTCCTCAAATATGTGGGGAACCTTCACGTGTATGGCGTCAGCAGCAGTACCAATCTATGGGGCGTTGCCCTGCAGGGTGAATACACCTACCGTCCCGAATTTCCTCTCCAACTTGATGCTATAGATGTCCTCCAAGCGGCAGCTGGCCTGTCCAATACCGGATACCCTGCGGCCACCTATCCTGGCCAAATTCTCCAAGGTTATAGGGAAATGCCTGTAAACCAGCTCCAAGGGACCGTGTCCAAAGCATTTGGACGGCAAAATCCATTTTTTGCTGATGACTGGACAATCACCACGGAAGCGGCCATGATTGATGTTTCTCATTTTCCTAAAAACCTTCACTTTGATGCACCTGGGGTCAATTTACCCTCGTCCAATAACTTTCAGGCCCCGGGATTGCAAACATCAGGATGGGCAGACGCTTTTTCGTGGGGCTATGTCGTGGAGACTTCCTGCACGTATTACCAGGCGCTCAAAAACACTGATTTGATTCCAAGGGTAGCCTTCTCTCAGGACGTCAAAGGGAATACCCCTGACCCCTTAAGTGAATTCGTAGACAGACGCATGAGCCTGACCTTAGGCATCACGGCCCGCTACATGCAAAATTTGTCCATAGATCTCAGTTATACCAACTTTTTTGGCGCAGGGGCCGCTAACCTGCTGTCCGACAGGGACTTTGCCAGTGTCACGGTCAAGTATAAATTCTAAGGAGGCCTTGCAGTGAAGAAAATTCTTCTCACGATGGCAGCGATTTGTGTCTGGCTCCCCGCCTTCGCCGCGGACAAATTGGATAGTTCCCTGACGTCGATGGGCGCCCAACAAGCAGGGAACGCCACGGGCTCTATTCCGGCGTGGGAGGGAGGCATCAAAACGCCGCCGGTCTCCTATCAGGCAGGGGGGTTTCATCCCGACCCCTTTGCCGATGACAAGCCTTTATTTATCATCACCTCGGACAACTGGACGCAGTACAAGGACATGTTATCCGCGGGCCATCAGGCCATGTTCCAAAAACATAAGGACTACCGCATGCCGGTTTATCCGACCCGGCGAAGCGCTTCCTACCCTGATTTTGTCTATCAGGCCATTGCTCAAAATGCCAAAACAGCACGATTAACTGCTGATGGCAATGGCGTTGTCGATGCCACCGTCGCTGTTCCATTTCCATCCCCCCAAAACGGCCTGCAAGCCATCTGGGACCATCTGCTCAGATACCAGGGACATGCGTATCAAAAGATAAATCCGTCCGCGGCTGTGACCTCTCCCAACCATGTTGTCGCCTCCCGGCTGCGTGAATCCATTTTATTTCCCCGCAGCGTTCCGGGGGTCACACTTAATGGGCGGGAAAATATCCTGGTTTACTTAAAACAGGAGATCCTTTCTCCGCCGAGCATGGCTGGATCTATCCTGCTCGTTAAAGACCCCTTGGATAAAGTCAAAGATTTACGGCAATCATGGATTTACATCCCCGGTTTACACAGGGTCAACCGCGCTCCGTTTATCAATTACGATGAACTTTCTCCGACCAGTGAAGGACTGCGTACCTACGACCAGTACGATCTATTTAATGGCGCGACCGACCACTACACATGGGTCTTGCAGGGAAAGCAGGAAATGTATGTTCCCTATAATGCCTATCGCTTGGCCGATCACAAAGTCAGAGCCAAGGAAATTTTGGGGTCCTATTTTCTCAATCCGGAATTTACCCGTTATGAGCTCCATCGTGTCTGGAAGGTCGAAGCTGTCCTAAAACCGGGAAAACATCATATTTACGCCCGCAGGGTCTTTTATTTGGATGAAGACAGTTGGCAAATCCTGTGTTCGGAGGAGTATAACGGGCAGGGGAATCTCTGGCGGTTTTCCGAAGCGCACGTCATTAATTTCTATGAAGTGCCCCTCATCCGGCAGGCCGCGGTCATGTATTACGACTTAAAATCAAATCAATACCTGGCCGAGGAGTTTCAGGTAGAGCCCACCGATTATTCGGTCCATTTAACTCCCAACGACTTTTCGCCCGCCGCCTTAAGGCGTGAGGGAAATCGTTAATTGTCTACAAGGGATTAATTTTCTGACCCGGTCCATAAATTAATTCCATGATATTCCTACGGGGTGTTGGATAAAGGACCTTTTCCCCATAACCTACGCGTAAAATGTACGGTAGTCTTTCTTCCAAGGCCATAAAACCTTTGACCAGCTCATTGCGGGCACGAATAATGGTGGTCTTCTCTCCATTGGACAATATTTCGGGATTTTCATTAAGCACGTCAAACAAATAGACGCCGCCCAGCATCGGCATGGAAGCAATCCCACGTTTCATCAGATCATTGGCGATGTTTTGGACAATAATGCCCAATGAAACAAAATCCTTAAACCCAAGGTTACGTATCTTAAATATGACCATCGCGCCGCTATGTCGGATCAACTGGCCTTGATGGGCCTGCACCTTGCCCACCGCGCCGGTCAGTTTTGCCAATATAAAAAATATTTGGGAATTCTTGACCAGAGATAGCATCAGCGTGAAGCCATAACCAAACCCTAAGGCCTTGGCTTGCAGACCACCCCGACGCTTGACATCTTCATACTTATAATGGACTACCTCCGAGCCCTCTCTGGCCAGCCACCAATTGCTCATCCGCACACACTCCAAATGAGACAATATTTGGGCCAAATTTTCTTTGGCCTGGTCTTCAACAAAGTCAATGCGGACATTGGGGTCATCCCCTAAAGCGATGATCTCCCGCTGGATGTCCTTGTCGATCTTTTGTGAGGAATAAAAAGACCTGTTCGTGCAACGCTCAAGCACGTGCGTAATATCAGCTCTTCCAAAACCTTTCTTAAGCTTCATGCGGATACAAGGTTCATCCACATTTAGGGCTTCAGAAATGATTTCATACTCAACCTGGTAACCTTTAGAACGGGCCCCTTCCATCATATTGGCCAATAAATGACCCGCCATCATCGGATAAACACCCTGCAATTTCAAAAAGAAATTCTTATGCCTTAAAATATGGATGAAGACCTGATCGCCGTCAACCCTAAAACGCCATGGCTGCACATTATAAGCGCTCATGGCTTGCGTGCCCACTTGAAGGACATCGATCAGGTCTTGATTGAATTCCTTTAAAATGCTGCCAGCGGGAGGGCCTATGGAGACGGAGGGTTCACGGACCTTATCTTTAATCCGGACGACCGCCTGGGGCAAGGCGTAAAAATTGGCTTTCAATAAGGCATGGTCCATCTTTTGCCAGAAGTGCTTGAGATTCGACACCTTTACCGCGTTCTTATTGTCCGTTTGAGAGATATAAAATGCTTGGAACATATTACACATAATAGGCTCAATATGACGGACATGCTGAAGACCGGAACTTTTAATAATATTTTTAACCTCATCAAAACTAAATGCCGCTTTATAGGAATCCAGACTGTCCTGATAAAACCAGTCCCCTTCCGTACGGTTAAAAGTATCGGCCATGGTCAAAGCCAGGTGGCCATTCTTGGGCCGGTTAATGTCAAAAACGAAAAAAGTCCCTCCGGGCTTAAGAAGACGGGGAATATTTTTAAGGACACAAACAACATCATCCTGCGTCATGCAATGATGCATGGCCAAATGCCAGGTGATCAAGTCAAAAGGGCCATCGACACTTTCAGGAAGCTTATACATATCAGCAGCTTTAAAATTCAAATTCGTCAACCCGTACTTATTCTTGTTCTCCCGCGCAAATTCCAACATTTTGGGGGATAAATCGACTCCCAGAAACTGCATGCCAGGCATAGCGCTGGCCAAAAAGGACAACAAGGACGCCGATCCACAGCAAATATCCAGGGCCCTGCCTTCAGATGGGGCAATCCGCAAGACAGCATTGACAATCAAATCATAGAGGATCGCGAGACTTCCCTCCTGGCCATCCCGTGTGTATTCGGCATTCTGAGAATGGTCAATCATCACAATATCCATCTCGGGTTGCCGGAGAAGCACGGGCCTCGCCAACCGTTGCATGAAGCTGATGTATATCCTGTTCATGATGCTGAGCATATTCTAGGAAAGAAGTTCTGAGAGGGGTTTACGGACAGAACGTGCAGTGATGAGCTTGGGCCTAGGATAACCCATACGGCCGATAAAAACAATATTCTCTATAGGCGAAAATTTCTCCAATCGTTTGGTCATTATACCTGCTTTGTGTTGCAATCCCGCACTTTGAGAAAAACTGACATTCTGTTTGACGTACCAGGAGAAGATCAGTGGCGCATAAGCCGGCTGCATGCCTATCCCCTCTTTAGTCAGCTGCAACCAAAATCGCTGGAGGGACCTTCCTGAATCAATCAGGGCCGGGATCTTCTCCGCGTTACCAGGCACATTCTTATAATTGACAATAAAATACGCACCGGAATTAAGGCCAGGCAAATAATCCATTTCTACCATCGGCAATAGCGTCCCTCCCATGAATTTCATCATGAAATCCGTTCGAGGCCAGTTTTCCATCGACCACTTCATGATTTTGGCGGACAAGGCGCAGGCGATCGTCGAAACCGGTATTTTGTCAGGACTATAACTACGTTCAAAATCCAAGATTTCCTTATGATGTTGGAACACCTCTTTCACACGTAAGCGAATATCGGTCGATAGCGCGGAAATCCTGGCCATTTCCCAACATAACGCAGGGTCCTCGATCCATTGAATACGCAAGTGGTCACCCAAGGATTGCTCAAGGGTGGCCTTATGCTGAGCTTCTAAGGCTTTTTTCTCGTACCAACCCCGATTGACGGAACGTAATTTGATAAACTCGAATAAAGGGTCCTTCTGGACATCCTTCTTAATAAACCTGATATTGATTTGCTTGGGGCCATCTGAGGCAATATGTTCCCAGACAATCTCATAGTTCAAGGCAGAGGCTGATATTCTGATTGTTTCAATCAAAAAACCTGCCATTAACCATAAGGGGGTATTCCTAAAATTATAAAAACCTTCTTTATCGTCCAAATAAATTTCTAGATGAGTGTCGTCCTTCTTTAAAAAATGCCAGGGCTGGCAATTGTCTCCGCTGGGGCACCAGCGGCCATAATCAAGGATACGCTCCATGTCCCCGGCCGATTCAGGTACGCTGTTTTGGAAGGGATCTGTCAGTTGGCCACTAAGGGCCTGTTTACTAGTAAAAGACATATATTTACTATAGCATTATTTACTGTACATGGCACTTTGATTTTAAATCTAATTGGTTGGATAAACCTGGGCTAGATACTCTTTCTGCTTTTCAGAAAGCTGCCCCCATAGCGGACGGAAGTGGTGCAGGAACTTATGGACTGTTTGGGACGTCCAGGGAAAGTGTTCTTTGAGCGAATCCATTGAATTATTGTTTTGCAAAAAATAAACACCGGGACCTTCATTAAGCAAGGTGTTGGTACGGATGAAACGTTCTAAATTCAATTTCATCAGTACCGCAGGGGCTCCATGGACCTCATTATGGCCGCGCACTTCTCCGACTTCTTCCAAAAGCAAATAACGATATAAGGCCGTATGCCTGGGATGACAACCCATGACCAAGTCCGTGCAATCGGTCACAAAACGGGCATAATCAAACATCGTTTTAAAAAGCTTGAATAGATGGGACTGCTTTTCGATACTTTTTAACGAATATTTGCTTGTGCTAAAAAACCTGGAATTAAGCGCCAAACAGCCGATTTCTCCCAAGCGCATGCCTTGGGCACGGAATTTTTTCATTTCTTCTGAATAGGTGGCTTCCATGGGAAGGCCGCAAGGTGAGTCAAGAATGACACTCATGGTCCCCAGGATATCCTTGCCCCTTTTAAGAACAAAGGTCCTCGCCCCGGGAGTCAAATTGTAGAAATTATAATATAAACGCGCCTCATTCTTTGAGCAGAGATTACGTGAGGAATACTCATTATATAAAATACTATAGGCTTCTTTAAGCTCTTCCAACGTGTTGGCTGTCTTACCTACGCAATCCCTGGTATGGTGTTCTAAAAACGCGCAATTAATGTCTGCTAGGCTGAAAACAATGCTTTTTTCCCGGCGGTATTTGACCTGCTTTTCTTTAAATGCAATGCCACACTCAAATTGATTGGCATTATCTATAGACTCCTTTACCCATCTGACTTCCGCCTTAATGGATAAAACTTCACTTCCCCCTAAATTCTTATATGGCATTTCAAGCCCAAACACCTCTCCCACCTTCACTGGGCTATGGAGTAGAACACATGCACCATTATTGGAAATATTCAAAGCTTTACTAAGGATCCATGGCTCATTAGGAAATTGGTAATAGACAGGTACATACACCATTTTTCTGGTACTTTTGCGCACCTCACCTGTCATCCTGTCCCATTGTTCTTTAATCAATGAAAGCATAATTCCCCCCTCCATATAAGTATATCCGATAAATCAGGAATAACAAGGCAGGGAGAGCAATAAAGCCAAGAAAAACCGCTTTCCAGGGGCTTATTCTTGGGTAACATGCATGGAGGAGAGGCAATGCGATCGAAACAAAATTAAATGGATGGATAAACTTTAACGATATATTCTCTTTGTTCCGTGGAAAGTTGCTGCCAGAGCGGACGAAATTGGTGCAGGAACTTGCCAACCGTTTGAGAGGTCCAGGGAAAATGTTCACGGAGCATAGGTATTGACTCACACGGTTGCAACAGATAATTCCATGGCCCTTCATTAAGCAATGTTTTATGGTGGCTCACCCTTTCAAAATTTAATTTCATTAACACCGCTGGGGCCCCACCCACTTCTTGATGGTCACGGACCTCGCCAATTTCTTCCAGGTCTAAGTATTTATATAGGGCCGTATGCCTTGGATGGCAACCCATGACCATGTCCGTGCAATTGGTGACATGACGCGCGTAATCTGTCATTGTTTTAAAGAGCTTGAATAAATGGGCCTGCTTTTCAATACTCCCTAAGGAATAACGGCTTGAGCTAAAAAAACGGGAGTTGAGCGCCAGACAGCCTATCTCACCCAGGCGCATCCCTTGGGCGCGAAATCGCCTGATCTCATCCGGATAGGTCGCCTCCATCGGTAATCCTGCGGGCGAATCGAGGATAATGCTGATGGTCCCTAAAATATCCTTGCCTCTTTTAAGCACAAAAGTGCGCGCCCCGGGAGTCAAACTATAAAAGTTATAATACAGGCGCGCCTCATTCGGTGAACAGAGATTACGGGAAGAATATTCATTATATAAAAGCTCATAAGCTGCCTTTAGATCCTCGATATTGTTGACTGTTTTGCCAATACAATCTTTAGTATAATTTTGGAGAAACAAACAGTTGATATTGGCCAGGCCATCCACAAAACTTTTTTCCCTGAGATAGGTGACGCTTCTATCTTGAAATGAGACACCGCATTCATAGGGATGAGTGCCATGAGTTGACCTTTGGGCCCAAGCGACTCTTGTCTTAATAGAGAGTACTTCATTCCTCTGAAATTTCTTATCGGAAAGTTTTAGGATAAGTTCATCCCCTTCATTGAATAGATCATTCGTCAGAATACGCGCCCCATTCTCAGAAATATCCAAGGTCTTGCTCAGTATCCAGGGTAAATTGGCATATCGATGGTAGACAGGGTTAAAGGCCAATTTCCTTGGCTCCCTGCGCATCCCACCTGTGATTCGTTCTAATTGTTGTTTCATTGTGAGCAGCATAAGAATGTTCCTTCTGTTAAGGATAAACTATACGTTAGGATAAGCCTTGTTAATATATTCTTTCTGTTTCTCAGAAAGTTGGTCCCAAAGAGGACGGAAATGATGCAGAAACTTATGGATCGTTTGTGCGGTCCAAGGAAAATGTTGATGCAGCAGATCAGGAGAATCACAAGGTTTTAAGAAATACATCCCAGGCCCTTCATTAAGCAAGGTATTATTACGGATAACATTGATGACATCAAACTTCATTAAAACCGCAGGAGCACTTCTGACTTCCTTGTGGTCACGGACTTCTCCAACCTGTTCGAAATTTAAATATTTATACAAAGCGGCATGCTTCGGGTGGCACCCCATGATCAAATCCGTACAATTGGTCATCGCGCGGACATAATCGAACATGGTCTTAAAAAGTTTAAACAGGTGGGCCTGCTTTTCAATGTTCTTTAAGGAATAGCGGCTGGTGCTAAAAAACCTTGAGTTTAGCGCGAGAAGTCCAATTTCCGCTAATTGCTTTCCCTGCGAGCGGAATTCCTTCAACTCTTCCGGATAGGTGGCTTCCATGGGAAGTCCGCAGGGTGAGTCAAGGATAATACTCATCGTCCCTAAGAGGTCCTTGCCTCTTTTGAGCACAAAGGTACGCGCCCCCGGTGTCAAACTATAAAAGTTATAATATAAACGGGCCTCATTTGGGGCACAGAGATTGCGGGAAGAATATTCGTTATATAACACCTCATAGGCGTCTTTAAGGTCATCGAGATTATTGACAATTTTACCCGTACAATTCCTGGCGTGCTGTTCCAGAAATGAGCAATTAATGTCTGCCAAGCTATAGACAATATTCTTCTCTCTGCGATACTTAACTTGCTTTTCTATAAAGACGAGGCCACATTCGTATTGACGGGCAGCATACGTCGATTCTTTGATCCATACGACACCCGCCTTGACAGATAAGACTTCACTTTTGGATAAATTCTTGTTGGGTAATTCAAGCTGGAACTCATCCCCCACATTCAAAGAGCTACTGATGAGAATACAGGCCCCGGTCTCAGAAACATTCAACGCTTGGCTCAGTGTCCAGGGGGCATCGGGCAATTGGTAATAGACAGGAATAAACGCCAATTTGCGTGGATTTTTGCGCGCTCCCACTACCAGACGTTCCCATTGCTTTTTTAACAGCGCCAGCATAGCCTCTCCCCCCTTTTTCAAGTATACCCGGTAGATCGCGAGAAAACAAGGTAAGGGCAGCAGGGGAAACGCTTTCTTTAAGGGAAAGAAAGTAGGGGCGGACCTTGTGTCCGCCCGTTATTAGGGAGAAGACCCCCGTTAAGTGAAGAAGACAAAGTTGGCTTAATCGACCTTGGTCTTGACCTTGTCCCAGCGCTTGATTTGCCAGCCTATTTTTCCGGTACAAAGGTGGTTTTTTTGGCTGTCGTGGATATTAACTTCGGATTGGATGATGATGGATTCCTGGGTTTCCAAAGGAGCATAAACATTTTGATTAAGCCATTCATCACTCATCTCAAGGGTGGCAATGGCGTCCATTTTTCCCTGATAATGATAGACCACCTGGATGGATTGCATAATTAAGCGGTATTTGGCGGGATCTAAACGGCTTAAGAGTAACAGGCCGGTCGCGTACTCGGCCAAGGTGGCGAGCCCACAGGCATGCAGCCCTTTAATGTGATTTAAATTCGACTGCTGAAAGGGCATTTTGATAGACAGCGCGTTATCACTGATGCCTAATATCTTTAGGCCATGCGGCTTGTTGAAAGGGATCACATTGGACAATGTATAATTGAGGAACCAAAGATAAAAAGATGAACGCTTGGCCTTCTGGATCAGCTTAAGGAGTTGTTTCATCGGCTTGGCCTCATTTTTGAGAATATTTTTTTCAGTTCACCCCTGGGCATCAGTTGCGCCAGAAAATTAAATTCCCCGGACTGCAAATGCTTGCCTCCATCGATGGTGACACACTCCCCGTTGATATAAGGCGCCAAATCCGACATTAGGAAAACGGCCAAATTGGACAATTCCTGTTTTTCACCGTAGCGCTCCATGGGATTTTGCTTAAGGTATTGTTTCTCAACAGCAGCATCCGGCATCAGACGCGTCCATGCCCCTTCAGTCGGAAACGGCCCGGGCGCTATGGCATTGACACGGATGCCATAACAGGCCCATTCATAGGCCAGCGTATTGGTCAGGGCATAAACTCCGGCTTTAGCGCAGGCTGAGGGGAGAACGAAGGCGGAACCGGTTTGCGTGTAGGTCGTGACAATATTGAGAATGGAACCTTTCTTTTTGTTTTCAATTAAATACTTCCCAAAAACTTGTGAACAGTTGAAAGTCCCATTGAGGACGATATCAATGATCGTCTTAAAACCGTTAGGGCTTAAGTCTTCGGAGGGACACAAAAAATTCCCCGCCGCATTATTGATAAGCCCATCGATATGGCCCCATTGGTCTGTTGTTTTCTTAAACATGGCTTCAACAACCGCATAATCACGGACATCGGCCTGATGAGAGAGGACCTTTGTCCCAAACTTTCTTAATTTATCCGCGGCCTGCGCCAATTTCTCTTCGGTGCGTCCGCAAATGGCGATATTGGCCCCAAGCCCTGCAAAACGCTCTGCCATGGCATACCCTAGGCCGCTCCCCCCGCCGGTAATAAAAAAATTCTTATCTTTCAAACAATTCTCTTGGAACATCTATCCCTCTTTTCAGTTTGAAAACTTTTTCATGTACTCCTTAGAAAAATATTTATCAGGTAATGCGGCGACATTCATGGTGTCATAATCAATTTGAGAATATTGTCCTTGCGTGACGGCATCTTCCAATACCAATCTGGAAGGACGAATGGCCCCTCCCAGGGTCGTATAGTTCTCGTAAAAACATGTTTTCAAGAACCGGCCGCTGATCGCGTAGAACTCCGCTTTCAGGGGCCAAAAATTGTCCTGTTCAACCCATAAAATGACTTTACCGTAAGTGGTGCTATTGTCCTTGGCCATCAACTGCAAGACATAGTAGTGTTTGCCGTTTACGTCTTCATTACGCAGCAGGGAGGCGTTATAATCATTGGTAAAATTGGTACGCGCGATGTCCCCATTGGAGACATCTCCTATTAACTTTTCCTGCAATGAAATGCGAATGGGCTTTTCAACCTCCGGATAAAAGGCCCAATAATCCTTGGCTTTGATCAGTAAAGACCGGCCATACTCACTTTGAGGTTCAAGCGTTTTAACCACGGCATTGTCCCGTCCCTTGATCAGGATTTTGTAAACACATCTTCGGGTGGGACGGTCCGGTTTAAAACTTTTGACAACGGCATTAACAGTATAATCTATTTCAGGGTTGCGGACTTCGTCCGCGTTTTTGACAATAGTGTTGGGGTCTAATTGGTCTTGGGCAAAAGAAATGCCGGAGCCTAAAAACACACAAGAAACATTAAGAATGGCAAACAGGTATAATTTTCGCATAAAAAACCTCATCAAAATTAATTCTTTTAGAGATTGCTCCATCGGGCTTTGCCCTCCTCGCAATGACGCAACTTTTAGATTTCGAGGCAATTGGGCCTTTTGACGATAAAATTTCTACCGATAACGCAAAGCCTGGATTATCACAAGCCTTGATGCCTTATACGCCGGGTAAAGCGATGATATCCCTCCCATTATTCCGGAGAGAAAGAAACTAAATGTTAATACGCCAGGCACGATGCTGGGATGGGAAAGCCAGTACATCGTCGCACTGGGAGGTGGCGGCATCAGGATACCGATGCTGGCAATGCCCCTGACCACGATACTGCCGATAATGATTCCCAAAAATCCGCCTGTAAAACCTAAGAGCATCCCTTCAGCGAGGAAAAGCTTAAGCACGGTACTGCGCCTGTTGCCCATGGCCATCAGCGTCCCTATTTCACTGGTCCTTTCTAATACCGCCATATTCATGGTATTAAAAATGCCCAACATGACGACGATGGATATGACAACGCGCATGATAAAGTCGAATTTGCCAAACAGGGTGACCGTCTTGTTATAATAATCATTCAATTCTTCCCAGGTCTTTATTTCCAGACCCCAATGTTTGGCCTTAAACATTTCCAGCAACCGCTCTTTGACCGTGTCTGTGTCTTCTGTATTATGCAGTTGAATGACCAATGATTGGGCGGCCTCCGTGTCCAGCAGCTTTTGGGCGGTCGTAAATGGGATGCGCAAGAAATAGTCATCAAAATCTTTGGAGAACGTATAAAAGGTGCCCTTGACCTTCATATCCAGGGCATTGGTAGAACCATTGACCGTGTTAGTTAACAGCGTAACCGTGGCCCCTGGTTTCACATCCATGGTGGAGGCCAAACCTCTGCCTAAAATGGCGCTATATTGATCTCTGTCATCCAACCCTTTACCTGAATCGATCATCGCCCATCCCGCGTAGCGGCCATTGCTATCGTACAATTTTTTCAGGTCACTGGCTTCTTCAACCGGAATGGTCTTTTCAAAATGAGGGTTGATCCCTTGCCCAAAAAAAGCAATGGAATTCTCACCCGTGCTGATGATCCCGGAAAATTGGACCCGGGGCGTGATCGATTCCACTTCAGGTATTTGGCCAATCGCGCGCATCACCTCTTTGTAATTATCAATATAGTATTTGTCAGGATCAATCCGGCCATAGCGGTTAAAACCGCTTTTATAGACCTGCAAGTGCCCGGTTTGCGCGTTGATATAGCCGTCCCGCATCTGATGCAGGGTATCGTCAAAGAACCCATCCACAAAGATAAGGGCAATGCATCCAAAGATAATGGTCGAGAGGGTGATTAATGACCTGGCTTTATGCCTGAAAATATTGCGCAGGGCGAATTTGAATATCATGGGATAATTTCTCCATCCCAAATATTGACCACACGTTTGGCTTTGTCCATGACCTTTTGGTCATGGGTTGAGAAAATGAAGGTCATGTTTTTCTCGGCATTGGTCTTCATCATCAAATCAATGATCTCTTTTCCGGTTTTATGGTCCAAATTGGCTGTCGGCTCATCGGCGAGGATCAACAAGGGGTCCCTCACCATGGCCCTGGCAATGGCGACCCTCTGCTGCTGGCCGCCGCTTAATTGCAAAGGCAGATGGTTGGCATGTCTTTCTAAACCCACCATCCGCAAGGCTTCCCTGGATTTCGTTTCTTTGATGCCGGCTGGCATTTTGAGATGAGCAATGGCATATTCAACATTTTCTAAGGCCGTAAGCACAGGAAAAAGATTAAAATTCTGGAATATAAAACTGATCTTCTCAATACGCATGTCCGCCAACTCATTATCTGTTAAGCTAGAGGTTTCCCGATCCTGAATCAAGACCTTCCCAGAGGTGGGCTTGTCAATGCAGCCAATCAAATTAAGAAGTGTCGTTTTGCCGCTGCCGGAGGGGCCTGCCAGGGCCAAGAATTCACCTTGGGCGACCGTCAAATTTATATCCCTAAGCACATTAAGCGAGTTTCTGTTCAGTGTATAAGTTTTATTTAAATTTTGTATTCGCACAATATCCATATTTAAACCTTAAGCAACTCTGAAAGGGGTTTGCGGATGGAACGGGAAGACATATAGGTTGTTTGAGGATAACCAATCCGGCCAATGTAGGCCACGTCGCTGACTGGAGCAAATTGTTCCAGGGTCCCAGACAATCTCTTGGCTTGTTCCTGCATGACTTTATTCTTGGAAAATGGAATATCGTATTTGACAAAAAGAGAAAATATAAGGCTCGAATAGGACGGCTGCATTGATAATCCTAATTGTGTGAGTGTCAGCCAAAAACGCTGAAGGGCGCCTCCGGCTTTGATCAACGAAGGGGCCTTATTTTCCGAACCATTAACATTTTTAGAAGTAATGATAAAATACGCTGAGGAATAATATCCCGGGATTAATTCCAACTCGATTTGGGGTAGTACCGTTCCTGCCACGTAAGTATTTAGAAAATTCATTCTTGACCAATCCTGCAACGTCCATTTTAATATTTTGCGGGTCAATTCAGAAACTCCCAGGGTCTTGGCCGGTAATTTATCAGGACTGAAATTATTCTCCCAATCTATAATTTTCCGCGTGTCATCAAAGACTTCCTCACAACTTAAGCGGATGTGGGTGGCAACAGCAGCCATACGGGCTATCGAGAAACGTTGCCCCAAACTTTCATACCATTGCACATTAAAACCTTCCCCCAAAGATTCCTGGAGCGCTTTCTTTTGCCTCTCGTCCAATGCCTTAAGCTGGTAATGTCCCCGGTTAACAGACCTGACCTTGATGAAAGGAAGTAATGGATTCTGCCCGATGGTTTTGCGTTGGAATCTAACCACCACCCGATAGGGCCATTGGATTTCCGGTATATGGTCAACGACCATCTCCCGGTCAAAACCAGAGGCGGCAATTTTAAGATTTTCCAGCAATATCCCGACGTTCAAAAGGGCAGGAAAATCACCCTGATCAAAAACTGTTTGTCCCTGCGCAAAATGGATGCAAATTTCCTCGTCGTTAATGATCTGGAACTGCCATCGCTGAAGATTGTCTCCGCTGGGGGCCCACCGGGCAAGGTCAAGGATCTGCTCAATGACATTGCCCTCATAGGGAACAATACTGTCCTTTAAAGGGTCCTCTGGCGCCTTCTTGTCACGCATCTTACAAACGGCCCTGTAGACAAGCCCTGTTTTAATTCGTTGAAAAATATTCTTAGACCCGCCGGATAGTTGACTTAACACCCAGCGATTAAGGTAAGGATCAAAACAGTGGGACCAGGGTGCCGGAAAAATTTCCCCTCTCTTGAGGAGGATCTTCAACGCTTGCGCCCCGATAACACCGGAGGCCAATTGGCAGGCCATCGGCGTTGAAGGGCCCTTTTTGGCACTAAAATCCAACCGGGTGGGGTCCTTCAAATAGGAAAAATGCTTGGATTTGGGGGCAAGACCGTAAATAAAATTAATCGCCTGGCGCACAAAAGGCTTACCTTCAAGTCCGAAATATTCTTCAAAAGTCATCTCATGGGGCATAAAAGCCATGTAGACGACGGCCATCCCCAGGGGACCGGCTGTGACTGCAGGTATACCTAGCTCATAGGCCCGCTTATAGACCAGACTACGCATGTCCAGGACAAAGGCATCAAGGCCATCAACATACAAATCCACATCTTTTAGGAATTCATCAAGATTGTCAGGGGTCAGGCCTTGGGGGAATATTTTGATATCAAGTTGGGGATTGATATCTTTGGCCATGCGTTCCAAGACGTCGACTTTTTCCTGTCCCAGGGTGGAAACCATGGCCCCGGCCTGGCGGTTAAAATTAGCCAGTTCAAAGCGGTCTAAGTCCGCAATATTAAAATGACCGATGCCCAAACGGGCCAGTGTTAAAAGATGGACACCACCCACTCCTCCCACTCCGGCGATGGCCACTCTCTTACTGCGAAGGATTTGCTGCTCCCACGCAGTGACCCAGCCGATGTTGCGGCTAAAAGCTTCTTCAAAATTAAAATACTTTATATCAGCCATTTGTATTTATTATACAAGCCTTTAATCGGCAAACAATGGAACAATTGGATTTTATTTAAAAGGGACCGAGGATTTAACGCTTAGACTTATCTCTTCACTAGAATATTTTCTTTAATCAAAGGATACGATTTCATTAGATGCTCTTTTTGCTCTAGCGATAGATGGTCCCAAAGTTGATTGATCTCAAATAGAAAATCTTTGATGGATTGGGATGTCCACCTAAAAGAATGTTTGGGAAAATGCTCTGTACCCGTGTCCCTAAAAAGATAGGTCCCAAACCCCTCATTGAATAATATCGTGTTCCTTTTAAATGTGTCAAAATTCAATCTCATTAAAATGGCCTGCTTGCCCACAACTTGATACGTCCTCTCCTGCCCCACGGTCTCAAAATTCATATATTTATAATGGAATTCATGTTTGGGATGCACTCCTATGACAACGTCCGTGACTTTGGCGATGTTGCGGGCATAATCAAGCACGCTTTTAGCCACCTTAAAAAAGTGCGCCTGTTTTTGAAGGTCCCTGAAAGAATATTTCTTCTTGTTAAAATAGTGCGAATTCAAGGCCAAGGCCCCTATTTCTGCCAGATGCCTGCCCTCGTTCCTTAACTTTTTGATTTCTTCAGGATAAAGAGTTTCCATCGGTAATCCAACCGCCGAGTCCGGAATAAGGCTGATCGTCCCCAAATAATCCTCGTTCTTTTTAAGAAGCAGGGTCCTGGTGGCGGGAAGCATGTTATAAAAATTGTAATGCAGGTGTGTTGCCCTGGGCCGGCAAAGTTCACGCGGGGCGTATTCCTGGTAAATCAACTTATAGGCAACTTTAAGCTCTTCGACACTTTCAGCAGGCCGCACCACGCAATCTTTGACATATTTATCCAAATACCGGATATGTTTGTCAGCCACGCTTATTAAAGGATGGTTTTCCATTTTAAAACGGACGTTCTTGTTCTGAAAAGAAATCCCACACCTATATTGATCCTTCCCGGAAAGGGAATTGTCAACCCAGGCCACCTTCCCAGTGATCCTGGAAATCTCTTTATGTTTGGCCAACACATGAGGAATTTCAATCTCAAGCTCTTGCCCTTTATAAACAGGATGACTGACAACAATACAAGCCCCATTTTCGGATATATTCAATGTCCTTGCTTCACCCCACGGACAATCTTTGGTCGAAAATTTATAGCAGACAGGGACTTTCTTATCATAACGTTTCTCTGTACGTTGTTGGGCCTTTCCCAGAGATTGACAATAACCCTTGATCTTTCTTATAATATGTCGGATGGGCATCTTGCTCCCCCTTTTTACATACGTTTATAAAACTCTGTTAAATACAACCCTTGATGAAGTATATACTATGGATTGAGATAGAGCAAATCGTGATATAATTGTATATACACCAATGGTTTATGCGATATACGATTGAGTAATAATGTGAAGTTTTCCAGCGAGGAAACGTATCCTAGGAAAGAGAAAATCTGTCTTGCCGGTAATAGCACCGCTTTAGATAATCTTTTTGAGATTGGGAGAGGTTTTCCCCTATTGACCTTACGGAAAAGAGAAACTTATCAACGACCTGCGATGTCCATGGGAAATGTTCTTTCAACAACTCTACATTTACGTCCCTTAAAATATAATGGCCGATTTTAGAATTGAATAAGACCGCATATCTCTCAAAACGCTCAAAATTGAGCCTCATGAGCACCGATGGAATATTTCCGACAGATTGATGGGTCCGCACGTCGCTGATTGTTTCAAATAATAAATATTTGTAAAGTATCTGATGCTGGGGCTGGCAGCCGATCACCATGTCTGTGGCCCCTGAAAACAACCTCGTATAATTAATGATGGTTTTACAAAGCTTGAAGAGATGCGATTGCCTCTCGATGTTCCTTAAAGACGCCTGCTGTTTAACAAAAAATTCGGAATTTAAGGCAAGACAACCCACTTCCACCAATCGCCTGCCCTGGGCGCGCAACTGCTGTATTTCTTGTGGAAAAGTCACTTCCATCGGCAGTCCGCAAGAAGAATCAGGGTAACAACCCACGGTCCCAACCACAGTGCCACCTCGTCTCAACAAAAAGATCCTTGATTCCGGAAGCAAATTATGAAAAGTATAATGCATTTGGGACTCATGGGATGGACAAAGTTTATTTTTGGTGTATTCCTTGTAGAGGAGACGAAAGGCGTCCTGTAATTGCTCTACATTTTGCGCCGGCTGTATGATGCATTCTTGAGTGTCAGTTTCGATAGCATGGCAATGTCTGTCAGCACGGGCAAAGAACGTATTTTCTTCTCTTCGGATCCTGGTTTGCTTATTCTTAAACACGATCCCGCAATAGAACCTCCCCTCTTTATTTTCACTCTCTCGTGACCATACAATTGTTGCTTCTATGTGGACTACTTCCTGGGCGCCCTCGAGATGTTGGGCCATTTCAATCTCGATCTCTTCGCCTGAAAAGAACCGATGAAAGGTCACAACACTGGCGCCATTTTCAGAAATATCGTTGGCCTCGCTGGCCTGCCAATCAATACTCAAATCCTGGGACCGGTAATAAATAGGACGATGTTCTACACTCCTGGATTTTCGGGTGACCTTACTGCCTGGTTTCAACGAAATCAATGGATTACGCATCCCTAGAAAAGGGAGCATGAGTGTTCTGTCCTTTAGATACGTAGGGTCTAATCTTGTTTTGTTACTCAATGATTTAGCGTTGGGTTCCATTAAAAAGGGACTGCCTTTCTTGCTGGTAATAACATACCTTTATATATTCCCTTTGAGCAGGTGACAGCTTGTCCCATAAAGGCCGTACCGAATGGAGGAATTTATTAACGATTGGGCCGTCCAAGGGAAATGCCCTTTTAACATCTCTGTGTCCACTTTATCCAGAATGTATCCCCCTGATTTGGACTGTAATAAAATGGTGTTCCTTACAAAATGTTCAAAATTCATTTTCATAAGCACCGCGGTCCCTTGCACCGCGCTGTGCGTCTTCATCTCTCCAATGGTCTCAAAAAATATATATTTATAAAGTGTCTGGTGTTTAGGGTGGCAGCCGATGACCATGTCGGTGGCCCCGGAATATAAGCGGGTATAATTGATGATGGTCTTAAAAAGTTTGAACAAATGGGCCTGCTTTTCAATATTCATTAAAGACCATTTTCCTTTGTCAAAATATTTTGAATTCAAGGCCAGACAACCCACCTCGATTAATTTCATCCCTTGCTCACGGAGCCGTTTGATTTCCTGTGGGTACGTGATTTCCATAGGAAGCCCGCAGGGGGACTCCGGGTAACACCCGACCGTCCCAAGGAGTGAATCGTCCCGTCTAAGCAAAAACGTCCGAGATCCGGGAAGCAAATTATAATAACTGTAAAACATTTCAGCTTCATTGGGTTTACAGAGCCTGCGTGCCGAATATTCCTGGTACAGCAGACGATACGCCACCTGCAGGTCCTCCGCGTTACGGGCCGGATGTATTTGACTTTTACTGCTGAAGAAATCTAACAAAGAGCAATGCAAGTCCGCCAAAGAATAAAAAAGATTGTCTCGCCTACGAAAACGCACTTCCTTGTCTTTAAAGGCAACCCCGCACTTATATTGGCCTGGTTTATTTTCATCTTCGACGCTCCATCTGACTTCCGCGACGATTTTCAAAATCTCCTGGAAGCCATTGGCATGGTGGCCCATTTCAAACTCAATTTCATGCCCTTGAGAAAACTGGTGAAACGTTTCAATGTTGCCCCCGCTTTCCGATATATTAAGAGTATGACTTTGCTGCCAGGCCAATCCCAAATTCTCAGAACGATAAAATATAGGAAGGTACAACGCGCGCCTATGCATGCGGGAAACTTCGTTGGATGAGAATAATTTGTTGAATATTCTATTTATTTCTTCTAAAAATGTCATATAGTTCTCCCTAGTTGGACCTCTAATGTCGAATAGTCTTGATTAGTTAATAGAGTAGGGACGGACCTTGTGTCCGCCCGTTGGAACGGGCAGAGACAAACTCGTCCCCTACAGTCAATTTGGAAAGGGCTGAAATTGGCAGGAAACGTAATAGTCTTATCAGCAGTAGTATAAGCAGTCGTCGTACTCGCGAACGCTATGGCAGCGATCAAAAAAATGCTTACAAAAAGGCAGATAGAAAATATATTTTTCATATAAAAGCCTCAAATTAGCTTTTAATTTTAATATCATATAAGCATTAAAAACCGATCGTGATCTCAGCGTGAGTTTATGGTGTAACCGTCCTGCAGATTGTGCCAAGATTTTTGTTGACCAGTCTGGGTAAGTCATGATTGCCGTTCCTACTTTAATTAATTGCGTGATTTAACTCCCTCTTCTGCTAGCGATGTATAAAATTTAACATATATAAACAAAAAATGCCAACAACCGAAAAAATATAGATATAAATACGTCCATAACATTAGCATTTTCAGTATGTTACATATAGAATGACTATTTAATAAATTTTTTCTTTGGGTAAAAAAATGGATATTCTACCTGGCTAATAATAACACAGTTTTAGATATTCCTTTTGAGCTGGCGATAGCTTGTCCCATAAAGGACGTATGGAATGGAGAAATTTATCAACGACCTGGGCCGTCCATGGGAAATGCGCCTTTAACATTTCCGTGTCCACTTTATCTAAAATGTACCCCCCTGATTTTGACTGCAATAAGATGGTGTTCCTTACAAAATGTTCAAAATTCATTTTCATAAGCACCGCGGTCCCTTGCACCGCGCTGTGCGTCCTTATCTCTCCAATGGTCTCGAAGAATATGTACTGATAAAGTTTTTGGTGTTTAGGGTGACAGCCAATGACCATGTCGGTCGCCCCGGAATATAAGCGGGTATAATTGATGATGGTCTTAAAAAGTTTGAATAAATGGGCCTGCTTTTCAATATTCATTAAAGACCATTTCCCTTTATCAAAATATTTTGAATTCAAGGCCAGGCAACCCACCTCGATTAATTTCATCCCTTGCTCACGGAGTTTTTTAATTTCCTGTGGGTACGTGATTTCCATGGGCAGCCCGCAGGGGGACTCCGGGTAACATCCGACCGTCCCAAGGACTTCTTGGGCTCTTGTGAGTAAGAATGTACGTGATCCCGGAAGCAAATTATAATAACTGTAGAACATTTCAGCTTCATTGGGTTTGCAAAGTTTACGCGCGGAATATTCCTGATAAAGTAAACGGTACGCGGCCTGCAGATCTTCCACACTGCGGGCAGGATGCATGTCGCTTTTGTTGCTAAATAAATCTAATAATGGGCAATGCATATCAGCCAAAGAATAAAAGAGATCGTCTTCCCTGCGAAAACGCACTTGTTTGTTCTTAAAAGCGATCCCGCACTTATATTGACCCGGTTTATTTTCATCTTCAGTGATCCATCTGACCTCTGCCGTGATTTTTAAAATCTCCTGGAAACCATTGGCATGGTGTCCCATTTCAAACTCAATTTCATCACCTTGAGAAAACCGGTGGAATGTCTCAATATTGGCCCCGCTTTCAGATATATTGAGAGCATGGCTTTGCTCCCAGGCCAATCCCAATTTTTCAGACCGGTAGAATATAGGGAGGTACGAGGCGCGCCTGTGCAGGCGGGAGACCTCGTGGGTTGAGAATAATTTGATGAACATTTTATTGATTTCTTCTAAGATTGTCATGTTCCCCTCCCTATTTATGGAGCTAAATGCCTCTTGGCTACAATAAAAAACCGAATGTCTCTCAAAAAATCGAGATGCATCCGGTCCATGAAATCTATAATGAATCACCGTCAGCAGCTCGACTGCCTTGCCATGTACCGTATGGTACATGGTTTAGGCTCGATCCTTTGCGTCACCAGCTTTCGCTGGTTTTGCCACCTACCTGTTTAGAGTATGCCATATATTTTACCGTTGTCAAGGAGACCCACCCAGGGGAGTATCATAATCCCCCTACCGCGCAATTGTTCCGGGCCTTCTTGTTTTTTAGTAAGAATGTTATATACTTAAAAAGGGTAATGATTTGTGACGGTCCCAAACTGAGAAAACTATGAAAATATTAAAAACAATCATCAGGGAATTTATCTTTTCACTTACGGCCATTATTCTTAAAACTAATTTTAGGGTCACTGTTAAAGGACTAGAGAATATCCCATCTGATTCTAAGGTCCTGATTGTCGCAAATCACGCCAGTTATCTGGATGTTTTTCTGGTGGGCACGGCCCTGTTTCACCAACTGATTAACATCAGATGGGTCATCTCCGCGGCTAATTATCGCATCAAGGCTTTGCAATGGTTTTATTGGGTCTATCAGGTCATCGTCGCTGAAAAAGGGACGGTGGGCAGGGTCATTGATACCTTAAACCAAAAAAAATGGGTCATGATCTTTCCGGAGGGAGATGCCAAATGGGTCGTTCAGAAAGACAATGAACCTCCCAAAAAATTGGGAAAAGGCGCCGCAGCCATCGCACTCTCCACAGGGGTGACCATTTTACCTATTGGCATTACCGGCGCTGACAGGGCGCTGGCCCCGATTTCATTTAAGGTGGACAAGCGTCATCCCATTACCGTCACCATCGGAAAAGTATTTCATTTTGATGCTGTCGCCCAGGAAAAAATGTCAAGTGCGATGCTGGAGGAAAAAGTAACGGAAATTATGGTACGGGTCAACGACCTGGTTGAAGGGGAAACGCACATCCTGCCCGTTATGGACGACGAGAATGACCCCTTCCTCGATGCGCCAATTATTGAAACAACTCTTGAATGCCACCCTACCTAATTTCTGTACAGGTCCACGTTTAAGATCTACTGTAGAGGCAGGATTCGGCGCCTAAATTTCCCCTTAAGAACACATCCCAAGCAATTCCCCCTGATACCAAAATCAGGTACCCTGCCAAGATCCAGCGCATAAGAATCCCTAAGTGTCTATGAAGCCGGGATATCATGCTTAAGGCCATCAGAGTCATGATAAATAGCAGTGGGGAATAAAATAAGGACATTCTGGGCACGGCAAATGGATATACACGCAGGACGGCCAATACCAGTTGCACCAAGAAAAGGGCGAAAGAGATAGTGATGCAAGAACGTAATGCAAAATGATCTTTTATAAACTGTCTCCCAAACACCAGGCACATATACCCAACCCCCGAAGCTATAAAAACCCGGGATGGTACCTTGACCCAGCGGGGATCCTCGGCAAAACGGCGCGCAATTAAATTATTCATCCCCTTGCCAAATGTATTAAAAAAATCCTTTAAGGAAGAAAACGAAATAAAATAATCATGCCAAAAATCCTCCATCAGATGGTTGACACTGACGCGAAAATCAAAAAAATACACCAAGACCAACATCAGAAGGTAAGCGAACACATATGATGACAACTCCGGCTGACAGCGGCGCTTGAGGAGACTATCATGGATAAGATTGTACAATGGCAATAACAGAAGAAAGATGGCTGGATAGGACCAGAGACCCAGTAATGGCAGAAACAAGCATATCCCCTGATAGGTAACGCCACTCTTTTCATGAAGGTGAGGACTCATGAGGAATAGGACAATTAACCCTGAAACCAACACGTCCATGCTATAGGGCTTTAATTCGGCCGCATAATAAACCAAAGGCATGGAGCCACACCAACAAGCAATAAAAAAAATCAAATGCCACGAAGGTCCCCACAGACGATGGGCCACTTTAAGCCATACAAAAAACGCGCCTATCATGGCTATCAAGGAAAAAAACCTCAATATCAAGAGGCTTTCATTAAAGGGCTTGGACACTAGTTGAATCAGCCACAAATAGAGGCGGGGAAACGCCTGATCGCTCAATAGGGGCCTGGTAAATAGAGCGCCCGGCTTTTGATAGAGGATATTATTGAGGACACACAGCTCATCGTTCCACAAGGGGCGCTGGTTAAAATAGTGGCCCAAGATCAGGACCAAATACCACCCAACGAGAATCAGGATGAGCGCTCGCTGAACGCGCATAGTTGACATCAAAATCCCTATTCTTCTAGAAGCGCGATGCCCTCAGCATGACCAAGGTGCAGTCATTGACGGTCGTGATGCCTCGCGCTTTGGATTTTTGGTTAAGTTCTGGGTTCTCAGCACCGGGATTAAAAATGATGCGTTTGGGCTTTGTGCCGAGAATATCGGCGGCAATGCCCGAGGAAATATCCGCCGCGACATACATGGACACCGTATCAATGGCTTCAGGAATATCCGTAATGGAAGAATAGACCGCGAGCCCATCAATCGCTTTAAGACGCTGATGGACGGGAAAAACTTGATGACCTTTTTGCTTTAACAATATGAGCGCCTGATAGGAAAACCGTTCAGGCTTATCGGATGCACCAATGACAGCCACATTCATGAATATCCCACCTTTAGACAATTACCGATTAATGGTGACAGCCGCCTGCCCCATGCACATGACCATGGGCCAATTCCTCGCTGGTAGCGGGTCTTTTGGCCACAATTTCAACCGCAAAGGTCAGGTCTTCTCCGGCCAGAGGGTGGTTGCCGTCCAAGGTAATTTCATCGCCATTAATGGCAGAGATGCTCACCGTTGAATAACTTGTCTCTTGCCCCACTTCAAACATATCGCCCAACTTGATGTCTGCGGTGGGCAATTTGGAACGGTCAACCTTATAAATCAGACCCTCATCATAAAGGCCATAAGCTTCTTTCGCAGCAATAGTCACTGTTTTCTTTTGGGATGGTTCCATTTCCAATAATACCACTTCCAACCCTGGAATGATTTGGCCCAGACCAGAGATAAATATCAACGGTTTTCCCTTCGTGGAAGCATCGATCACCTTGCCGCCCTTAGCTGTCAACACATAATCAAAAGAAACCACCTGATTGCTCATACACATCCTTTGTTGGGGGATTGAAATTTTTTACCATTATAACCAAGCCCTAAAATCCGTCAAGCAGCTTGCGTGTGAGGCACTGATGATTTATGATTAAGTTTATGGCTGCTCAAAGCTCCTCGCCCCAGAATCGTTTCGACCGCGGTGTCAGCAGTGTCCTGATTGGTCTCTCATCAAATGTCATCCTGGCCGTTATCAAGATCATCACCGGAATCCTAGGCAATTCTTATGCGCTGCTAGCCGATGGCATAGAATCCACCCTGGATATTTTCTCATCAGTGGTGGTTTTAGGAGGTATCAAAATCAGTTCCCTGCCAGCGGATGAAAACCATCCTTACGGGCACGGTAAGGCAGAATCCCTGGCCGCCATGAGTGTTTCTTTGATTCTATTAATGGCCGGCATTGGCATTGCTGTTAAAAGCACCATTGAAATCATGCACCCTCATCATACACCGGCATTCTTTACGCTGATTGTCCTGGTGGTGGTTATCATCACGAAAAAAATCCTATTTAGATTCATTTTATCGGTTGGAAAATCGGTCAATAGCCTGTCACTCAAAACAGAGGCCTGGCACCACCGGTCAGATGCGTTGACATCCACCGCCGCCTTTATCGGCATTTCCATAGCCATTATCGGCGGCAAGGGTTACGAAAGCGCGGATGACTGGGCTGCTTTGGCGGCCAGCGGCATTATTATTTTTAATGGATTTAACATGCTTAAAGATGCCGTCCAGGAAATTATGGACTATGCCCCCAATCCTGAAACCGAGGACACAATCCGCAGCATCGCGGGCAAGATTCAGGGGGTTGCGGCCATTGAAAAATGCCGGGTGCGCAAAAGCGGGCTGGATCTATTTGTGGACATTCATGTAGAGGTCAACGGAGATATGCCTGTCACCAAAGCCCATGGCATTTCTCACGAGGTCAAGGACGCGCTTTTGAAGTCTTCCTTAGGGATAGCGGATGTGCTTGTCCATATCGAACCCGCACGGAATTAAGTCGTGCCTGTCACGACTTAATTTAATTGTCCCGCCCTTGATTATTTAGTTGCCGGAGCGCTGAAGGGGCAAAAATTGCCTTCTCCCCTGTATCCATGACAATGGGCCTTGGCGAACCACATGCCGGACATGAAAATAAAAGCCCCAAACAATAGAGCTATGAGTAGCTTAATGCCTTTACCACAGCCGCATCCACCGGATGAACAGCAACTTCCTTCTTTCTTTTCTTCGGACATAGATCACCCTCCCCTAACCCCTCCGTGCTTATTCTATTGCAAACTTGATAGCCTGCATGCCGCAGTGGCGGCAGGCCGTCAAGGGAGGGGAAAAACAGTTATTATGCCATCCTTTTTGAGAAACGTCGAATACTAAAAACAATGACCAGGACCGCCATGAGGAACAGGGGCCAGACCTGGACGATCAAGTCAAAGAACCCCAAACCTTTAAGGATAATCCCACGGACGATTTTAAGAAAATACGTCATGGGAATTAAATAACCAATATCCTTGACCCATTCCGGCATGGCTTCCCTTGGAAAAATGAAACCTGAAAGTAAAATGGAAGGCATGGCAAAAAACATGACGATTTGCGAGGCTTGCTGCTGATTGTCCGCGACGGTCGAGGCCCATAATCCGATTCCCAGGCACACAATCAAAAAAACCAACGTCATAAAGAACAACGTCAGGACACTCCCATGGATGGGGACCACAAATAAAAAGTGCATGATAGTGATGATACTGGTGGCGATGATGACCCCAACGGCAATGTAGGGAATTATCTTCCCCAGGATCAGCTCGTGAGGCTTGATGGGCGTGACTAAAAGCTGTTCAATGTTGCCCCTTTCTTTCTCGCGCACAATAGCTGAAGCGGTGATCATGGGGACCAAAAACTGCAACACCAAACCAACCAAACCGGGAAGCATAAAATACGTGCTTTTAAGGTCCGGATTATACCAAAGTCGCGGACGAAAATCGATGGGAAGCACCTGGACAGGGATTAGTCCTTCACTCTGCATAAAGGCATTCACGATCGCCTGGCTGGAATTCAGGGCCACTGTCGCCGGGGTTGAGTCGGTACCATCAATAAGCAGTTGGACCTGCGCGCCCTTCTTCTTCAACAAATCGCCGGTAAAATTGGGCGGTATGATCAACGCGCATTGGGCCGAACCTTTGTTAAGGGCCGAAGAGATGTCAGAAAGAGAGGTTGCCTGGGTCTTGACGCTAAAATAATCGCTTTGGGTAAAAGAATCCACCAATCGTCGGCTCAAATACGTGCGGTCCTGGTCATAGACATAGGTAGACAAGTGTTTGACATCGGTATTGATGCCATACCCATAGATCATCAATTGCATCATCGGCATAATGATGATCAGCATCAATGTCCGGCGGTCACGCAAGATATGGATGATCTCTTTAAAAGCAATGGCTCTAATGTTGCGCACTTGTTTTCTCTTTTCCCGGGTCTAAATCCGAAAATACGTCTTCCAGCGACGCTGCAATAGGTCTGATGGCCGTGACTTCCACCCCTTCTTTCTGGGCAGCGGCCCGTACCTGTGCCTCAACAGTCTTCTGATCCGTGACGTTCAAATTAAGCGTGGTCCCGTAGACGGTTACCCCGCGCACTCCTTCCAGCGTGGAAAAAAGGCGCGAGGCTTTCATCAGAGGATGGCAGGTCACTTCCAGAATCTGACGGCTGAGTTCCTGTTTCAACTCTGTGGGCTGACCGATTTTCAGTATTTTACCCGCGCTGATAAAGGCAATGGTATTGCAGCGTTCCGCCTCTTCCATATAATGAGTGGTCACGAATAACGAAGTGCCGCCTTCCGCCAATTGATATAAAAGCTCCCAGATGGCCCGCCGGGACAAAGGGTCCAGACCAGCGGTGGGTTCATCCAGAAAAATAATCTTAGGCTTATGCAAAATAGCATTGGCAATGGCTAATTTCTGCTTCCAGCCGCCTGACAGCTCACCGGCCAGACGCTGGCGAAATTCATACAGGCCACTTAACTTCAAGACCTCTTGCATGCGCGTGGATAAGGCGCTGCCCTCCAGACCGTAGATCTGCCCGTAAAAACTTAAGTTTTCAATGACCGTTAAATCAGAATAAAGACTAAAGCGCTGGGAAACATACCCGATGACTGTTTTGATTTGCTCGGGCTGGGTCTGCACATCAAAGCCGCCCACTTTTCCATTACCACTGCTCGGGGCCAAAATACCGCAAAGCATGCGGATGGTGGTGCTTTTACCCGCGCCATTGGCCCCCAGAAAACCAAAAATGGACCCATAGGGAATTTCAAATGAAATCGCGTCCACCGCGGTAAATTTTCCAAACCGTTTCGTCAATTTATCTGTGCTAATGGCAATGTCAGGCATATCAATTAAAATTCACATCCGCGGAAACGCCCGCGTGAAGATTGTCATCGGGATTATCAACGGCAATCTTGACTGCGATGGTTTGAGTCACACGTTCTTCGGGGGTCTGTACATTGCGTGGTGTAAATTCCGCTTTGTCGGCAATAAAGGTCACATGGCCTTTATAGGGCTGCCCGCTTCCGTCAACCTTGATGGTGGCCTCCTGCTTGAGTGATAACTGATGCACCAGGTCTTCGGAAACATAAACCTTGATCCATTGGTCGTGAGGGTCTCCGATGACCACAACGCCCCCGCCGGCAGGAATGATCTCGCCGGTCTCCACATCCTTGACTAAAACAATGCCATCAAGGGGAGAAACGATCTCCTGGTCTTCCATGGTCAACTGCGCGTATTCCAAAGATTGCTGATTGGCCCCGCCATTCGTTAACAGTACCCCCACCCGATCGTAATCTTTCTTACTTTGTTCAAATCGGTCCAGAGTACCTAGCAGCTGGCCTTTGTGAACAATATCCCCTTCATCCACGGTGAGTGTTGCCAGGCGCCCGGCCACCTTGGCCCCCAGCACATGCTCGGTCAATTCCATTGTTCCTGAAAATGACATGCTTTTAATATCATGGTGCTGGGCACAGCCGCATAGGAAGAAAACCCCAGCGAACGCCAATTGTCCCATTTTCTTAGACAAATAAAGCAGAGATTGCCACGTCGCCTCGGGCTCCTCGCAATGACGTATTCTTAAAAAATACATTCTTATTCCTCCCTTTTAACCAATTCCCTCAGTCGACCCTGTGCATGAAGCAGGTCGATATGGGCCATCACCCAGGTCGCCTGGGCCTCATTATACTCATCTTCGGCTGCCGCAAAATCCGCCTTGGCCAGCATCAGTTCGAGTTTTGTTCCAGTCCCAATCTCTTGGGCATGCAAGGCAATGCCCAAGGCCCTTTGGGTCGTCTGCAATTTTTGGAATCTTGCCTGTTTTAAATCTTCAGCCTCGAGAATGGCGACCCTGGCCTTGGCCACATTAACTTCTTCCTGCTGGGTGACATCAGATATATTTTCCTGGGCCTCTTTGATCTGATTACTGACTTGGCTTAGTTTCGCCAGCGAGCCGCCGCCATCCCAAAAAGGAATATTGGCCTGAAGGCCTACAAAATAAGTGTTGCTGGCGTGAGTCGGCGATGCACCGGACCGTCCGTAATCAGCTGTGCCTGATACCGTCGGCAGTAAGTCCGCATAGGCTGTTTTTTGGTCGGCCTTCCGGGCCTCCAGTTGGGAGTAGGCCAGCCGCATATCGGCATTGGTCTCCTTATCGGGATTGATGACAGCATGATTTTCCAATGCATTCATGAAATCCTGATCCTCGATCAAGACCAAGTTTGTCGTGACCGGCAGGTGCAGGGCCGCTTTCAAGTCAAGAAAAGCATCCTGGGCCACTTGTCTGGCCTGTCCATATAAATATTTGGTCTGATCTAAAACGGATTTGGATTGGTTAGAACTTAACAACGTCTCTGTGCCCTCATTATAGCCGAATTCACTTACTTGGTAAGACATCAGGTCCTTGTCCAAAAGGGTCTTGAAGAACCCCACGGTCTGCTCTTTACGCTCGGCATCGACAAAAAGATCAGCCACCAGGGCCAGGATGTCTTCCCGGGTTTTCTCCAACTCTGCCTGGGATAAACCCTCCCCCTTTTTAGCGGCTTGCAGGCGCTCAAAGGCTGCCGGATCAAAGAGGGCCATGGTCACCTGGGCGCGCGCGCCGAAGGTATTAAACGGTCCCACATGGGGGCCGAAAGACGGGAACAAAATGCCCTCGGAACGTAGGTCCACTGTCTGTCGATTGCCGCTCACTATCCCCTCAAGGTGTGGCATTAGATCCGCCTGGGCTTGGGATATTTGCGCAATGGCCTGCTGGAGGCGTGCATTGGCCATCAGCACTTGAAGATTAATAGTATCCACACTTTGCAGGGCATCCTTGAGCGACAAACGCACTGTTTGGGGACTTTCTTCCTGTGCGATGGCCGGGGAAAAAAAAGATGCGCACAAAATTATCAAAATAATCATTACATTCATGATTTCCATTCTAATCCCCTAAATCCCAGAATTCAACTTGTTACGCGTATCATTGCTGTCACGGTTGAGCGTAGGGGCCGAGCTTGTCTCGACCCGTTTATCGGACGGACACAAGGTCCGCCCCTACGCACAATTCGTTTCCCGAAATATTCCCTGTTGCTTGCTTGGCAATCCTGAGTTAATATTGGGAGATGCTTTGGCTCAGGAAGATTGTGTTTTATATTTTTGCCCTGGTTTACCTGATTTTATGCCCCTTGATCGTCGCCCGCATGTTGGGATTCGCTTTCAATCCGCTGACAAACCGCTTGGAAAAAACAGGCCTGGTTTATGTTTCCACCAATCCACCCGAGGCCAATATCTATATTGATGGTCGCCTCTGCCATCAGAAGACCCCTACCGCGGTCCGGGATTTGATGCCGGGGAAACATTTTATCCGGATTGAGATGGAAGGGTATAACGATTGGGAGGGCGGCATTCCTATTAGGGCCAAGAAAGCCACTGTTCTTGCCAATATTCTGCTCATTCCGCAAGAATGGCCCATCAAAAGAATATCAAACCAACATTATCAGAATATCATTTTTACCGATGATGACATTTTGGTCGCCACCAATCCCTTACTCAAAAACATTGATATCTTTCGAACGACGGTGGGTGTCCAATTTGCAGAACAAACACCCATGGGCCCCGGAAGCTCTTTATTTCCCAATAATTCCATTTATGCCAACGGCCGCTTGATCCGTTTGTTTCAAGAGCCACAGAGCCCTATTATTCTTTTGGAAATTACTATCAAAGACGCCCATAAATTCTTATGGGTCAACCTGAAGGAATCCCCTCCTATCATGGAAGATATCAGTGGCCTATTTGACGGTCTTCCTTCCCGCATCGCCTGGGATAAAAGTGACCCCGATGATGTCTTTACTTTTTACCCGGACCATATTTCCCGTGTCAATACCAAGAGCAAAACGATCATTCCCCAAGGGGCGTCCCTCTTGCCTGAAGGCTTGGATCCGGCGCCTGACACGGCGCAGGAAAAATTTATCATTAACGCTGACAGCGACCTGTTGACCAGAGAAGGGAAATGGATAAAGATATACCCCAAAGAAAAATTCGGAAACTCCCAAGAATACGACGTGGCCCAATCAAATCCGTCGACGAATATGTATTTCGAGGAAAAGAACGGTGAACTATACTATTTGGATCAAGCCGGTTATTTGACCGTGGCCCAAATTTTTCCGAATCATCCGATATTGAATATCCCCATACCGGAAACCTTAAGGACAAATTAGGTTGATCCAATGAAATTCAACTTTTCTAAAGAGAACCTGAAACCGCGCCAAGCGAGATTGCAAAGAGCACTGGAGATCCTGCCGGGCGCTTGCAGTTGGGGACTCTTGGTTGGACTGACACTGCTCTCTGTTTTTCTTCCCTTTATTGCTGCCATTCTTATTGTGGCCTTTTATCTCTCCTGGATCATGCGTATTTTATATTCCACGATCTTCCTGTTGCTGTCCTATCTACACCTCAACCTGGAAAAAAATACGGATTGGATGCAGCGCATCCAGGGCATTGATCAATTGACGGCCTATTTGAAAAAAATCCGGATAAACAGATTGGGCCGTCATTGGTGGCGAGATACTTCACATAAAATCCACCTGGAACAATTAGAAAAACTCCTGGCCAGCAAGAATCTCCCGCCCCCATCCCACGCCATTTACCATTTGGTCATATTTCCCGTTATCAAAGAAGGCCGTGATATTCTTGAACCCGCTATTGAGGCCATCCGCTGTCAACATTTTCCATTGAAGCAAATGGTCATTGTTTTTGCCCTGGAGGAACGCGCCGCGGCGCCGGTCCAAAATGCCGTGTACGACCTGAAAAAGAAATATAAAGATGTGTTCTTCGATTGCATCAGCGTCTTACATCCGGCCGTCGTCCCCGGAGAAGCGCGGGTCAAAGGCGCCAACGCCACTTGTGCGGCCAAAGAAGCGGCACGCTTTTTCCAAAAGCATCAAATACCTTTTGAGAATGTCATCATATCCTGTTTTGATGCGGATACCGTTGTCAGTGCTAATTATTTTACCTGCCTGAGCTATCATTTTATGATCTGCCCGGAGCGGTTGCGTGCCAGCTTCCAGCCCATTCCGGTCTACCATAATAATATATGGCAGGTGCCTGGCTTTGCGCGGGTCGTGGAAACGGGTTCTTCGTTTTATCAGTTGATTGAATCGACCAATCCCGAAAAATTAGTGACCTTCTCAAGCCACAGCATGAGCTTTAAAGCCCTGGTTGACGTGAATTACTGGCCGGTTGACATGATCTCTGATGATTCTGCCATTTTCTGGAAAGCATATATCCATTATGACGGTCATTATCAAGTGATCCCCATGTATGTCACGGTATCAATGGATGTGGCCTGCGCGAAGGGCTGGTGGGAAACGGCCCAAAGCGTCTATAAACAAAAACAGCGCTGGGCTTGGGGCGTGGAAAACTTTCCCATCGTGATGCGGGCATTTCTCAAAGCCAAAAAGATCCCTTTTTACGAAAAGCTCCGTCTCGGATTCAAGCTCTTTGAAGGACATCTCTCCTGGGCCACTTCAGGTTTTATTCTCTCGCTCATCGGTTGGCTGCCGGTCTATTTTGGTCACCGTGAATTTTCTGCCTCGGTGGTTTATTACAATGTACCACAGATAGCCAATACTATCTTCTCCCTTGGATTTTTTGCCGTCTGTATCAGCATTCTCCTGTCTTTGTCCCTCTTGCCTAAGACTAAGATCCGCTACCGCTGGCTA
>CAZKUL010000005.1:11188-42161 GCA_964555945.1 uncultured Planctomycetales bacterium | reverse complement strand
CCATTAGGCCAATCAGCATGAGCCTGTAGGGGTAAACTTAAAAGTGCCATTGTAACGATTGATGCCATTACGACTGCCGGGGTAATCTTTATATTTTTCATCGCCGCCTCTTCTTTCTGAACCCCGCCGCTTGCCGCTAACGGCAGGCAGGGCCCTTAGTGCATCTCATCCTTCACTCATTTAGACAGTAAAAACCCCGGAAAAGTTCCAAAGTAAAAATGGAAGCGTCTACCTTCTCTTGATAAGGTGGACGCTTCCATTTTTAATTTTTGCTTTGTTTATGAACGATATTCGGCGAATAGATCGGTGGATAAATAGCGTTCGCCGGTAGAAGGGATGATGGCCACAATAAGTTTACCCTTGTTCTCCGGACGCATGGCCACCTTGATGGCGGCCGTAACAGCCGCGCCTGAGGAGATACCGCAAAGGATGCCTTCTTCCCGGATCAACCTCTTGGCCATGGCAAAGGACTCGTCATTGCTGACCTGGATGACTTCATCAATGAGTTTCACATCCACGATGCTGGGAATGAAACCCGCTCCAATGCCCTGGATTTTATGGGGACCGGGTTGGCCGCCGGATAAAACAGGCGATGTCACCGGCTCAACAGCAACAGCTTTAAATTAGGGCTTACGCGGCTTGATCACCTGGGCCACACCGGTAATCGTTCCACCGGTACCAACGCCGGAGATAAGAATGTCTACCTTGCCATCGGTATCCCGCCAGATCTCTTCGGCTGTCGTCAAACGGTGGATTTCAACGTTGGCTGGATTATCAAATTGCTGGGGCATATAATATTTATCTGGATCAGAATCTAAAACTTCCTTGGCTTTTTTGATGGCGCCCTTCATACCCTCTGGGCCTGGTGTTAATATCAACTCTGCCCCCAACGCGCGTAATAAAGCCCGGCGTTCTAAACTCATCGTCTCAGGCATGGTCAACATCAATTTATATCCTTTGACAGCACAAACAAAGGCCAGGGCAATGCCGGTATTGCCCGAGGTGGGTTCCACGATCACGGTATTGGCCTTGATCTTACCATCCTTCTCAGCGGCACGGATCATATTAAAGCCAATGCGGTCTTTGACGGAACTTAAGGGATTAAAGAACTCCAATTTTCCCACAACCGTAGCCTGACAGCCCCGGGTGACTTTGTTGAGCCTGACCAAAGGCGTATTACCGATCAATTCTGTAATGTCATTGGCGATTTTCATGGGGATCTCCTTTTGATGGATTCCCGATAAAGACATTCGGGAATGGCAAATTGAGTTGTTTTATATATTTTTATTCTCTGCCTTCCACTTTTTCAAATAGACCATCAACAGCGTAATGGCCGACGGGGTGACCCCGGAAATACGGTTGGCCTGACCTAAGCTGATGGGATTAAAACGGTTGAGCTTCTCGATGATTTCTTTGGAAAGCCCTGGAATTCCTGTAAAATCAAATCCTGTAGGGATGCGGATATATTCGATGTGGCGGAATTTCTCCACATCCTTTTGCTGCCGATGGATAAATCCTTCGTATTTAATTTCATATTCAACCTGAGCGATCACCTGGGGCCCTAAATCTTTCAATGTGCCGTCGAAACTTGAGATCATCTGGTAATTAATCTCCGGCCTTTTTAACAAGTCATATAAAGAGATTGATTGTCTTAAAGGAGCACTCGCCGCATTGGCCAGGATCTGGTCTAAGGCTGTTCCCGGGGGAATTTTGGTTGTTCGCAGATGTTCGATTTCCTGATCAATGGCCGCATATTTTTCTAAGACCTTGTTGTGATCATTCTCGGATAAGAGTCCAAATTGATAGCCATAGCCAGCCAAACGCTTATCGGCGTTATCTTCACGGACAATCAAACGATATTCCACCCTCGATGTAAACATGCGGTAAGGTTCTTCCGTGCCTTTGGTGGTCAAATCGTCAATCAAAACACCAATATAGGATTCATGACGTCCTAAAATAAAGGGTTCCTTGTTTTGGACCTGGAGGGCCGCATTGATGCCAGCTATCAGGCCCTGGGCTCCCGCTTCTTCATAACCCGTCGTGCCATTGATCTGTCCGGCCAGATATAATCCTTTGACCTTCTTCGTTTCCAGTGTCGGCTTTAATTCGGTCGCCGGCACAACCCCGTGTTCAATGGAATAACCAGGACGCACCATCACGGCACCTTCAAGACCCGGGATGGAGTGGACCATTTGTTCCTGCACATGCGCGGGAAGCCCCGTTGAAATGCCATTAGGATAATAATCAGAAGTATCCAAGCCCTCGGGCTCCAGGAAAACGTGATGAGTTGAACGCTCCGCAAATTTCTTTAATTTGTCTTCGATGGAAGGGCAATAGCGCACGCCGGTGGCTTTGATTTGGCCGGAATACATCGGCGATAAGTGAAAATTCGCCCGGATGATCTCATGGGTACGCTCTGTTGTCCGTGTAATATGGCAACGCAGAAGTTTTCGGTCTTTAGCGATAAACGGGGTCCTAAAAGAAAACGGTAAAATGGGGTCATCAGAATCCTGACGCTCCATGCCATCAAAATTAATGGTGCGTCCATCGAGTCTTGGCGGTGTCCCGGTCTTAAACATCAGGACCTCAAAACCTAAATCGCGGATGGAATGGGCCAAACGTCTTGAGGCGACTTCGCCGATCCTTCCACCGGAGGTGATCTCAGTCCCAATATGGATGCGCCCGTCTAAGAAAGTACCTGTCGTAATGACCACTGTAGGCGCCTGTAACTCCAAACCCCCTGACGTTTTAATCCCCTGGACATTTCCCCCAACCACCATTAATTCACTGACCTTATCTTCAATGACAGTCAGGTTCGGCTGGTTTAAGACCACCTGCTTCATATATAAGCGGTATTGCTTGCGGTCCGACTGGCAGCGCGACGAACGCACCGCCTGGCCTTTGGACGCATTGAGCTGGCGGAATTGAATACCGGTGCGGTCAGCGGCCAGGCCCATCTCGCCGCCCAAAGCATCGATCTCTTTGACCAACTGCCCTTTGCCAACGCCGCCAATGGCTGGGTTACAGCTCATTTGGCCTATGGTCTCTTGGGAGAGGGTGACCATGGCCACTTTAAGCCCCATGCGGGCCGGTGCCAAAGCCGCCTCAACCCCCGCATGTCCAGCCCCTATCACTATGCAATCAAATGAATTCATAAGGCACTAAAATACCTCTATTTCCGCCCCTTGTCAACACTAACGCATACTCCCGCCTGTAGCCCCGCTATTTGGATACTATGTATTCTTTTTGCGACGGTACGTTTTTTTAACGCCAAAAGTTCCTCTGTCATTTCAGTGTCTGAACAACTCGCCTTCAGCTTCTCTAGAAGCTTCCGGCTCAAACACGTTCAGACATCCTATATTCCCTGTTTCTTGCTCAGCAATGCAAGCTTTTAAATCGACAGTTGCGGAGACGGCGTCGGCTCGGGATTCCTTCAACAACAAAAACTTTTGGCTAAAAACGTACCGTCGCAAAAAGAATACAAAACATCCAAATAGCCTAACTATAGACTTGACTCAAGGGCTGGCTGGATGAAATAATTACGGGGAAACGTGATGGAAGAAAATTTTGATGGTATCCCACAACAAATAGGCATTGAGCCCGATGATCAAGACTGTCACTGTCCATGACAAGAATTTAAGCCAGACGGCATTAGCAAAGTCTCCCATCTTCTGTTTGTCTGATGTAAATAGGACCAGCGGCACCACCGCGAAACCTAATTGCAGGGACAGCACAACCTGGCTTAAAATCAATAAATTGCCCATGCCCCGTTCCCCATACATGGAAGCTACGATCGCCGCAGGGACAATCGCTATTAACCGCGTCAGTAAACGCCTGACCCATGGGCGCAGGCGGATATTCAAGAATCCCTCCATGACGATTTGCCCAGCCAATGTCCCAGTAAGCGTCGAATTCTGTCCCGAGGCTAAAAGAGCGATGGCAAAAACGACACCGGCCATAGAGACCCCTAAGACCGGGGAAAGTAAATTATAAGCATCATGGATATCAGCGACATCCTGGTGGCCTGTGCCATGAAAGGCGGCGGCACTCAGGATCAGAATGGCGGCGTTGATAAAAAAAGCGCAAAATAACGCCGCAGCCGAGTCAATGGCCGCGAAATGAACCGCCATTTTTTTTCCTTCTTCGTTGCGTTCAAAGGCCCGCGTTTGCACAATACTTGAATGCAGATACAAGTTATGAGGCATGACCGTGGCTCCTAAAATACCTATGGCGATATAGAGCATGTCAGGATTGGTCACAATTTCCGGTCTTGGCAAAAGATTAGCTAAAAACAGGGGCAATGACGCATGAGCAATCATCATCTCATAAGCAAAGCTGCCCCCGATCAATAAGATCAAGCCCGCCACCAAGGATTCAATAAGGCGAAAGCCCTTGTATTGCAAAAATAAAATAATAACGACGTCAAGGGAGGTCAAGACAATGCCTACAACCAAAGGAAGATGAAAAAGGAGGTTTAAGGCTATCGCGGAACCGATCACTTCCGCCAAATCACAGGATGCAATGGCTATCTCGCATCCAACCCATAACATTAAAGATACGGGCTTGCTGTAATGGTCCCGGCAGGCCTGGGCCAGGTCACGTCCTGTGACAATGCCGAGCTTTAATGACAAATGCTGCAATAAGATGGCTATAAAATTAGAAATCAATATAACGGATAATAAAATGTAGCCATACTTAGCTCCCCCCGCCAAATCCGTTGCCCAGTTCCCGGGATCCATATACCCGACAGCCACCATAAGACCGGGACCCACAAAGGCCATCATTTTACGTCCCCAACTGGCCTGAGAAGGGACAATGATGGTTGAATGGACCTCTGATAAGCTTACTGTTTTATTCTCTTGCCGCCAGGCTGGTTTCAATAGTCACTCCTCATTGGCGCTGACACTTGCTGCAAATCCCATAAAAATGCATCTCATGGCCCAAAATCTTAAATCCCTGCTTTTCCAAATAGGAATGGTAGACCTTATCTTCCTTCCTATCGGGAAACTCAATGAAACGATGGCACCGCACACATTGAGCGTGATGATGGGGTTTCTCATCATAAACATGTTCAAAATGATGGTGCTTGTCCCCAAAGGCCGTTTCGCGGATGATACCCGCTTCCAGCAGTTCCTGTAACACCCGATAGACCGTCGCGCGAGAAACATCTAATTTCTTTTGGACACAGTCCCTGGCCAACTCCTCGGCCGTAAAATGCCCATGAGTGCGTATGACCTGCGCAAAAACAAGCTCCCGTCCCGCGCTGATCCGGAGCCCCGCCTGTTTCAAATATCCCAGGAACTTAGAACGTTCCTCATCAATAATTTTAGACCCTATTTTTATCATATGAGATAGTGTATCATTTTGAAGGTAAAAGTCAAGCGGCTGATATCGTCATTCCGAGCGCAGCGAAGATCTTAAGGTTCTGGTGATGACTACGAAGAAGGCTGGGCGCAGGATTCGCGGATGATGAGGTCTGGGACAAGGACTTGATGGACAAACCCGGTTTGTTTACCTGTCATGATTTCAAAGATCACCTTGGTGGCTTCTTCACCCATGGCAAACAAAGGTTGCTTGATGGTCGTCAGCGCCACCGGGCCGAATAGACCGGCAGGGTTATCGTCAAAACCGATAATGGAAATCTCATCCGGCACCTTGATGCCGTTTTCCATGGCCACCGAAATAAGCTCCAGGGCCATGTCATCGCTGGCCGCGAAAATCGCGGTGGGAGGGCTCTCCAGAGAAAAAAACCTGTCTGCCGCCTGACGGGCCGATCGACGGGAATAATCCCCCTTGTACACATAATCCGGCGGACAATCAATCCCATGTTGTTTTAAACTCTTTTGGAAACCTTCAAAGCGGTCAATGGCCGCCTGGGTCTGCATATTGCCGGTGATGGTGGCAATACGTTTATGGCCTAAATTAATCAAATAATCTGCAGCAATTATCCCGCCTTTGACATTGTCCACCGCAATATAGCTGACATCCAGATCTTTGACAATATGATTAAGGACCAGGCAAGGCATACCCTCCTGCACGGCGGTCTCTACCTGGGGCTGGTTTTCAATGATATCCGCGAAAATAAGCCCGCCGGCAAAATTGGATCTTAGGGGATTACTGCCATCTGTAATATGAAAAATTAAGTCCAGCCTTAAGGTTTCACAGCCATGACCGATACCCCGCATGAGTTCTACTGCGTAGAAGGAATGAAAAATACCAGGATAACCCGGAATGACAAAGCCAATGGCCGTGTTCTGTGTGCCTTTGGCCAGGCGCTGGGCGGTCGGATTGGGTTTAAATTTGAGATCAGCAATGGCCCGCTCGACGCGTTGGGCAATTTCTTTATTGACGGTAGGGACCCTGTTCAGTACACGCGAGACGGTGGTGATGGATACGGCGGCCCTGCGAGCGACATCAGTTATACTTGCTTTTTTTTCTACCACGTGGCGTTTGGACGGATGGATAATGAGTTAGGCTTAATTAAACCGGACAACGTCTCCCACTTTTAGATCGCCGGATTTATTTTTGATATCCGCAGCACAGATATCACGGCGGACCTGGATGACTTCCAAAGAGGCTATGGGGTTTGAATTACGATAAACCTTCAAAGGATTGCCAACACTCACAGAACTATTGGATTGCCCAAAATCAACAATGACAAAGTTATTGGATTCATTAATACTGATAATGGATCCCTCAGTTTTACCAACAGTGGGCGCCGCCGCGGCATTTGTCTCCGGCTGAGGCGCTTGTTGGGGCTGCTGATTATTATTAGGGGCATTGACGATAATGGGAGGTAATTCCATGCTGCCTGAAGACGATGAAGGGCCATTTTCAGAAAGCTTTTTATCCAACCCCTCTTTGATTTTCCAAATGTCATCGATGCGGCTCTGGATAACGCTCTCGGTCTCCACCAATTTTCTTTGCATCGCGTCCTTATTATCGGTAAGGCGTGAAACCGTTCTTTCAAGTTCGAGCTTGGTCGCATTGAGCTCTCTGACTTGCGAAAGCAATTGTAAATTTTCTTCTTTCAATTTATCCGCACGGTCGTTGACCGCCTTCTGGTCATTACGGGAACGGGCCAAATCAATGGAAAGATTATCAGCTAAGTCCTCACCATATTTGATCTTTTGGACGATCTCATCTTTCTCATTGCTGACTTGCTTGATCTGCAGTTCCAGATCGGAATTCTGCTTTTTCAAGTCAACGACTTGCAAAGCTGCCTTATCCAGATCTGCCTTTTCTTTTTCGAGTTCTACCTGTAGCGCTGCTTTTTGTCTCAGCACGGACGCCCAATACTGATCACCCTGGTTGGATGTCACATCCATCACCGGAGAGGCTATCGGGGCAGGGTTGCCGCCTTCTGCAGCCATGGGGGACGGGACACGCACAACGCGTTCTTTATAAACAACTTTCGTGGGACGATCTTTCAATTTTTGCATAAGATCATCGCGTTCGCGGCTGATAGTGTCGACCCTGTTTTTCCAATCATCACGGTCTGAATTGGCTTGCTCAAGCTGGGCTTGCAAATCATCGGACTTTTTCTTGACATCGTCATAAAGGCTTTGGGTCTGGGCCTTTTCTTGCTGGGTCTGTGTAATTTTATTGTTCAGTTGCTCTGCATCATCTTCTAATTTTTTAGCTTTGGTGGTCAAGTCCGCGGCATTGTATTTGTCATTCTGAATTTGGGCTTCCAGGCTATCGTTCTGTTTTTGCAAAGTTTGCTTTTGCATTAAGGCCAACACCGCGACAGCAGCACTGACTACAACGAGCAATCCTAAGATCCACACACTTACACGGACAGCTATGGACATAACGTCTCCCTTAAAGTATGACTATTCAAAATGCCGCAAAAAATATACTGGTTGTTTAACATGGACAGAGATGCGACCCCTTGTTTCTTTTTTATATTATACAGAATATAACAAACCACGCGCGTTAATACAAGAAAATTTAGAATTATTTTACGTTTCTTTTTCCTTTGGTCGACCGTCGTGAAATATCTCGGTCGACCCCAACCTCAAGCACGGCTTTCACCTCGCAACCCCTTTTACTCGTAGCGGATATTACTTAGATAAAAAATGCATGACGTGGCATTATCATCAACATTGGCAATCCACGCAAAGCCTCCGCTGATGTAACTCAAGTCTTTGCCCCGTAGGTCAATTTCATATTCTTTCCATTGCTTGGATAAAATCACGGGTCCTATGGATGCTGTATCCGAATCGGGATATTCCCGTCCTTGTCCCACCCCGCCTAACCTGAATTCAGCGATCTTCTCGCCGCCAGTTTCCCCGCGGGCCCAGAATATCAACTTTTTAGCGCCGGTTAAATTGTATCCACCTTTGCGGTCCCCCCAATTATCAGCTGGATTAAGCCAGTAGACTCCTGCCCAACGCCGGCCCTTTAAGGAACAAGGGACATCATAATCAACTTTAATACAACTCTTATTGTCCTGACAATCATTCTTCCACGCATCATCCATTTTAACGCACTCGCCGGTAGGCATATACCCCGAAGGCACAAAACGGTTAAAGGCCCCCTTGTCTTCATACACAACGAAGGGCTTAAATGGTTTGGATTGTTCTTCTCCAGAGATGTCACTATCCTGCGCATGTGCCAGAGGGAAAAATAAAAATAACACTAATAAAGCGGCGGGTAATTGCAATGCCGAAGGCATAAAACTTTTTTTCATCTTGGTCTTTCTTATTATTTTGGGGAGTACTGTGCGGAGAAAATAAAAGGGTGATAAGTAGTGACAGGCACGACTTATTTTAAAAATAAGTCGTGCCTGTCACTACTTATCACCACTTTTATTAAACGTTATCCATTTCGCCTAATTTTTGCTGAGCTGCTTCGGAAGGTTTCCAGAACCAACCACCCGGATCCCAACATTGCGCATAAAAAAATTCATTAATAACCCTCTTATAAGCACTGGCCGCTTGGTCCTTTTTACCGGCATTTTGATAAGCTTCACCTAAGATAAAAAGCCCTGTCCCAACATCATTGAGGGCCCAATAGCTGAATGTCTTCTCTTTGGACTCCCAAGGATATTCTTTCAATGAGGCCTGCATATCTTTGGCTTTACCGGCATACAATTCCAATGTCTTGTTCACGTAGGCTTCCACACCCTTGACATCGTTAGCCGCCAAAGCTGCCCATGCCTTCTGGATCAAGGTGCTCGAACTATAGTCACCGAAGTCCCAATTAGCTCCAGAGGCAATCATGGCCAACTTTTCTTTAGCAGCGGCTGCAGGTTTCCAAAACCAACCTTTGGGATCCCAGGCCTGGCCAAAAGAATAATCATTGATCAATTTATTGTACGCTTCTTTGGATTCATCCTTCATGTTTGCAGCACGGTAGGCCTCTCCTTGAATATAATAACTTGTGGCCACATCATTGAGAGCCCAATATTTGAATATTTCATCATTGGATCCTGTGGCATAATCCTTTAAGCTGGCTTGCATCTTACTGGCCTGCGCACCGTAAAGTGAAATGCATTTGTTCGTATAGGCCAATACGGACTCAATATCATTTTGAGCCAATGCTCCCCAGGCCTTGGTTGTCAATGTTGAGGAACGATAATCCCCAAAATTGATCGGGGCTTTCACTCCGCCTTCTGGAGCACCTGTGGGGGCCACTGCCGCAGTGTCACCTTGGGGCACTGGCGCGGGCTGAGACTCAGCCGCCATTTTAGCCGCGCTCACCGCCGCCTGATCATCGGCCAAAACATACGTTGCCCAACAACCCATTGTTGCAATCATCAATACTCCTAACCATTTTTTCATTAGACACCTCCGCCTTTCTTGTACCCTCTTCTGATTCACCTCTATGCTCAAGAAGAATGGTGTTGAGCAGACTTCCTGCCACCGTTACATTGCCCATTATATCTGGGGTGATTTAATTCGAAGAATTCCATAGCTCCTTATAAGTATAATACACTTTCCTAGGTTCGCGCAAGTAGGGACTTTGGCTGCCATCTCCCTGCCCCCATATGCCAAACCATTCTTCAAAATAATAACCTCCTGGAAAAGGCCCGATCGCATCCGCCTTGGTGTCATGCGCGGCCGGTGAATAATCCTTCCACCACTCATCAAGCCATTCGAAAGCCATCCCACCGACGGAGTTTCCAGCGCCTTCTTTATAACCGGCACTATTATCAAGGATATCCAGCCAATTGCCTTTATGGTAATCCGCCTGGGCCTGCTGGGCTTGGGCGTAAGTCATGCTGACACCTCCCCAAGCCGGTGCTCCGTATTCTGTAATAAAAGCCGGCTTACCCGCTAACTCTGCCACATCTTCCCAGAAAGAACCAAAGCCATAATCCCCCCTGTAGACATTGGCGCCGAATGCGTCCACATCAGGCGCATATTTCCCGAATTTATCCAAAAATAATGTGTCCCCATTACAGATGGCCACCGGATGATTGGGATCAATCGATTTAATCATTTTGGCCACTTCATTAACGAATTTATAGTAAGCTACCGGTTTTTTATCCGCATTAGAAGCAACGCCGTAATTATTCTCATTACCTAAAATCCACATCAAGATAAAAGGCTCATCCTTGAACTCCATGACCATTTCCCTGACATAGTCCATCATCTTTTTTTGATGGACTGGATTTTCGTAATCCGTGCCTTCACTCCAACTGGCCCCTGAACCGATGGCGTATTTTCCTAGAAAATTACTCATGGCCACTTTAAATCCGTAACCTTGATACATTTTTTCTAAAAACGCCTTGTCTGTTTTCATATAAGGCTGGTAATAGATGCGCAAGGTATTAACACCCATCTCTTTCATTAACTGAAAGTCTCCCACCACAGGCTCATCCGCGTGATGTTTATTATCACCGTATTTATCGACCCACGCCTCATAAGGCGCATCAACGTTACCATTATGATTATTGTCTTCTTTCATCCAATCAATAAGAGTGCCGTCATCCGGACTCTGCCCGACCTTGGTAGGCATATAACTCATCCCTTTGATAAAGAAAGGCTTATTATCCACCAATAATTGCCAGTGCCCGCTTTCATATTTGACAAAACGCACTTGGCCCTGCCCTGAATAAAAAACCGGGTTTCCCAGCGGCATCATAACGGGCTTTATATTCAAATTTTGTTTGGTAATTTCCATAAAACTTAAACGACGCACAATCCCTGGCGTGGTCGTGAACGCCACCTGGTGGGGATCATCAGGGTTCAAGATATGTATCTTGGCCCCTTTGAATTGCATGTGCAATTCAGGATGAATCCGAATAAGGTACTGGATCTTATAGACAGCGGCCTGGGCCGGATACCAGGGCGTCTGCCAATAGGTCCAGGCCATCGTCGAAGGGAAATTCACGATGAGCGCATCATAGGCCTTGATGGCCTCTGCAAACATGCCCGCCTTTTCAAAAATGACACCAATATAAAATAATCTGACACCCCATGATTCCGGGGCTGAGACCCACTTGAAGAGGGCCGCCTGCAGATCCGTGGTGTTAACAAAGTCCCAATGGCTGCCGTGAAGCCGGCCTTCTTTCAATGCTTTTTTGTAGGTGGGGTCCTTATAAACATCCGCTATATTAGGGTAAATCCCTTCGCCCAGGGCTGCTTCTAAACCAGCCTCGTCCGTGATCTCATAATGATAATTTGGGGTGCCGACATTGAGGAATTTACCGTATTTACCCCAATCAACAACTTCGAGGCCCGGATACTTGAGCTCAGGCCTGGTCCTGGGGGCCTTCTTGAGCGGGGCCGCATCCACAGGATTTTTCCCCTGCATCACATCAATACTGTCCTGGGATTTTTCCGCGACCGACCAATAACTTCCGCGGCTGGGATCAAACGTTTGCGCCCAAGGATATTGATCAATGATGGCTTTGAACTGTTTGGTCGCCTCAGCATTCTTACCCTGGTGCATCGTGGTTTCTGCCCTAATAAATAAAACAGTCGCCACATCGGACATAACCTTGTAATCACCGACTTTAGATCGAGGAGGAAAATTGTTTAATTGAGAACATAAAGCCTTGGCCCTATTTCCGTATGTTGTCAGTATTTCGTTCACTAAGGCAGAAAGGGTCTGAAGATTCCCTTCTTTAGAAGCTTGCCAAGATAATCGTACGATCTCATCCGAAGAGCGCTCTTGCGCCCGGGCATAGAGAGGCACTGCGGTCAAAAAAATAAAAACCCAAAGGCCCAACGGCAAGCATCGGTGGACCTTGAGACTTTTGAACTGCCTGACATAGGAAAATATTGCGGAAATGATGCTCACTACCCCAACACCTCACCAGACGTAAGACCTTTAACAATATGTTTCTGCATAAACAAGTATACCACAATAATGGGTATCGCGGCCATCGTCAGGCCTGCCATCAGGACCGGATAATCCGTGCTATTGGCCCCTTGGAAGACCATGATGCCTCTTTGCAAAGGCATCAGTTGTGAGTCCCCTAGAAGCAACATGGCCAGGATATATTCATTCCAGACATTGAGCGAGTTAAAAATCACGACAACCGCGATGGCCGGACGCGCAAAGGGCATGGCCATGTTCCACCAAATTCCGATCTTCCCACACCCGTCGATACGGGCAGCATCTTCCAGTTCCTGGGGCATTTTATCAAAGAAAGTCTTGAATAATAAAATACTCATGGAAAGCCCCACATTGATCATGCACAAAATATAGCCGAAACGGGTATTGATCAAATGCAGTTTAGTCATCAGAACGAACAAGGCCACGAAAGAACCTGGTAGAGGGATCATCATGGCCGCCACAAACAGATAAAAAATAATATTTTTGAAAGGGAAATTTAAACGTGAAAAAGAATACGCAGCTAGGGATGAGACCAGGACAATACCACTAACAACAGAAACGGTATAAATAACACTATTGACAAAATAGACCGCAAAATTACCTTTGGTCCAGGCGATGGCAAAATTACCAAAATTCAAATGATGGGGAATGAGCGACTGGTCAACAAATACAGTGGCATTGGTCATAAATGCACAACGGACCATCCAAAATATAGGAAACAGGCAGGTCAGGGCAACACTCATCAAAAAAATATGGTTGAACGTTGACTTGGCTATCCCCCAAAGGACATATTTGTTGGTTTTGCTCATGCTTGTTTGACCTTGTCAGATAATTTCTTTGAAAGGATGGATACCCCAACCAGGATCATCCCAAAATTGACCACTTCACAGCAGGCATAACCAAAACGGTTGGTGTTCTGCATGGCCGAAAATATCCTTGTCACCGGAACATCCGTATGATGGACCAGGCCTTCATTGACCATCGCCAGGATCAAAACGAATATTTGCATGCACCCCAGGATCGTCAATATGACCACCACCAAGATGACCGGCAGCATCATGGGGATGGTAATATTTGTAAAAGTTTTCCAGGCACTGGCCCCATCGATCCTGGCGGCTTCATAGAGTTGCTTGTCAATTGTTTGAAGTCCCGCCAAAAATATCACAAAACCCCATCCAAAACCTTGCCAGCAATTGACAATGGCTATTGTTGTCAGGGCTGTTTTAGGGTCCCCCAGCCAATCGTGCACCAATTGGGGAAATCCTGAAGCAAATAAAAAATGATTTAAAAGCCCGCTATACTGGCCATTTTGCATTTCCGGATTTAACATCCAGTTCCAGATAAAGCCGACTACCAGCTGGGATAGGACCGGTGGGATGAAGAACACCACACGGTAAAAACGTTTCAAATTGATTTCCCTGTCACAAGCCATGGCCAGAGCAAAGGCCAAGGGATTCTGAAAAACTAGGGCGATGAGAGTGATATACCCCGCATGCCAAATGGCATCCCACCAGAGTTTGTCACCCATTAATTCCTTGTAATTGGCAAACCCTATAAAATGCATGGGTCCTATGCCCCGCCAATCATAGAAGGAAAGGTGGATCATTTTATAAAACGGGTAAATATAAAAAATGCAGAAGATGGCAAACGCGGGAAGGACAAAACAGAAATTTTGGAAGTTGTCTTTAAATAAGGCAGCGCCTTTGATTTTTTGATCCATTGTTACATGTTCCTGTGGGACATCTGACGGTCTTTGACCTCCTGCACTTCCTGGGCAACCTGCTGGGGGGTCTTATCTCCGATAATAATGTCCTGAATCCCCTTATCAAAAGCTTCACTGACTGAAGGATCTTCATTCAATGGCCAAATATTCGGGTGTGTGGAATCATCCATTCTACGGGCAAAGTCTTCCAATAAGGGGGACACACTCAGCAGTGCTTCCTTATTGGATGGCAGATTATTGGTCTCACGGGCCAGGACCACCTGTTGTTCTTTGGCGGTCACCCATTTTAAAAAGGCAATGGCCTTATCTTTATTGGGCGATTCGGCATTAACCACAAAAGAAGAACCGGCACTTCCCCAAATCTTTAACGGATACTGTGTGCCGATAGGCGGCGGGGGAATGACGCCATAATCCAAATCCGGATTCATGTCATGATAGACATTAACGCACCAAGAGCCATTAAAAGAAAATGCGGCCCGCTCCAAGGCAAAATCCTGCTCGGCATATTTATTGCCCTTGGTCACGATCCCGTCAATAAGAACGCCCTTATCACGCAATTCGGCAAAAATATTCAAAACCTTGATCCAATCAGGATCAGTATACTTTACCTTTCCCCGAAATGTCGCAAAAATCTTCCTCTCACCCATAATATTAAAGGCATAATTGGAAGCAAAGCAATCAAGCAGCCACAGCTCACCCCATCCAGAAACAAAAGGTGTTATCCCAACACGCCTGAGGGTTTGCGCGTCCTTGATGAATTCCTCAAAAGTAGCCGGTGGGGACTTGATACCCGCCTTACTAAGAAGTTTTTTATTATACAGCATCTGCTCGTTGGTAACATCAATGGGAACGCCATAAATGCCAGGCTTGACACCGTAAATATTTCCGGCCTCAAACCGCTTGTCCGCCAAAGCCTTATCAAATAAGCTATGCTTCCACTTGCCACCATCAGCATTCATGCTTTCAGTCAAGTCAGCCACTAAGCCCGCTTTGACAAAATCAGCCACAATGGATTTTTTATCGAGAATGCCATAAATATCGGGCAAGACATTGGCCTGGGCCGCGGCAATTATTTTTTGGGAATAGGCATCCGAGGGAGCAAACAACTGGATACTGACGTCAATTTGAGTTTCTTGCTTATATTCTTGGGCTAATTTCTGGAAGGTGTCATTGCGATCCGTCATCCAGTGCCATAGGAGGATTTTATTGCTGGGCTGGGGAGCCTGGGAACACCCTGCGAGAACAACCACTATCAAACAGGAACATAAAATCAATAATTTGCGCATCCAATCTCCCTTAAAAATTACTAACACATGAAAAAGAAATGTAACACAGACGGGAGAGTTGGTCAAATAAAAAAACTAACCTCTACTGAGCTTTTCCTCGCCTTTCTTCCAGCTGCTTGCGGATCTCATAGGCCTTATCTTCAGTGACTTCAAAGGTGGTAATAATATAGATAGCCATTAAAGAAGCCACGATGGGAATGCCGATATCACAAAGCCTCATGTATAACAGCGCATGGGTTGTCTGGTGGCCGGCCAGGGCCACATTAAAGCCTGTGGCATTAAGAAGGAATCCTGAGATGAGCGAAGCGGCGGCTTGCCCCAGCTTTATCATCCACCAGTAAATAGCCCCAAAAGTGCCTTCCCTGCGTTTACCTGTCTCAAGTTCGTCCAGGTCACAGACATCAGCGAGCATGGAGCTGACGATGGTAAAGACCGATCCCAAACCAAAGGCGATGAATGGCGCCGCGAGAAGCAGTAAATAAGGATGCTGGGGATTATACCCTACCCATTTGAGCGCGTAACCGACAATCGAGAGGGGAATGGTGATCAGAAAAGTATTGCGCTTGCCGATCTTTGTTGCTGTCCAGGTGATCAAGGGGATCACAAAAAGGAAATTAGAAAGCGCTGTCACGGTGCCAAACCAGCCAAGCAAGGTCCCGCCCTTGCCGTAATCTCCGGCAAAATCATAGAAAAAAATGACGTAGGAGGTAAACGCAGAGGCCAGCATGAAACCATTAAATATCAAGAAAGTCATCAAGCAAAGTTTGACAAAGGGACGGTTTTTTAAAGTAATAGAGCAACCGCTCAAAAAGTTTCCCACCACACTCACTCTCACGAGTCTTATAAAAAAGATGGACACTAAAAAAATAACACTGAGTGTACCCGCGCATGTGAACGATCCAAACTTATCAAGAAACGTATGGGCGAATCTGATTAATCCAAACTTATCGGGAAACGTCCCAGCCATTAAATGGTCGTTACTATAAACATGGAAGAAACGAACAAAGGCTAACAAGGCTGAAGCAATCATAAAACCGGCAATAAACTTAAGAAACGGGTAACTTTTAAAAGTAATTGCAGGGCCGCTCCAAAATTCTTTTATCACATTCCCAGAGCCTTTTTCGTCCTGAGGCTTGGGTGGATTAACAAAAAACTCTTTGTTGAAAATGGCCGGAAGGATACCGCCAACGGCGATAAAAACACCAAAAATGATCGCCAGTACACGGGCTCCCGCGACAACATCCTTGGTCGTGTACATAAACTTAAATAACCAGGGGGAAATAAGCCAGGCAATCTGGGCGATCGTATTGCCTGTGCCTTGAAGGCGCGTCCGCTCATGGTAATCCGGGGTCATTTCAAAGCCGAGCGCGATCCAGGGAATGGCAAAAAAAGCAAAGGAGACGACAAACAGGCACTGGATGACTAAAAAATACCAAAAATTAAAAATTTCGCCATTTTCTTTATGGAGCTGGAACAGCAAGGCAAACAAAAGCCCGGATATAAGGGCACCAAAAAACATAAACGGCCTGCGTCGCCCATAACGGGCCCGGGAATTATCTGAAACATAACCAACCAAGGGATCGGTAAAAGCATCAAGAAGGCGGGGAATGGTACCGACCAATCCAACCAAGGCCGGGTTCATGCCGAGCCCCAAGTTCAACACCAGGACCATGGCGGAAATGGCGGCCGCCTGCATCTGGTTGACAAGGGCTCCAATACTGTATACGGCTTTTTGAAAAATGGGAATGCGGTCTTCGGGGGCTGTTACATGGTGGTTGGAGCGTTCCATTGCTTGTGCCAATTGTCGCTATTCCTCCATTTGACGGTAGACATTTAGGTAGAATCTACCGTTGATTTTAAGTATAAATTTTGGATTATAGCAAGCAAAACTGCAATACACAATACTATTTATCAACTACTATTTTTGGACTACTATTTTGAACTACTATTTATAGGAAAATACTTATCCAAGTATGACTTTAATGAGAGCCGCTTTGGTGAGTGTAGTTCTTGGGATGCAGACTTCATCCGTAGAGACGCCATTAATGGCGTCTCTACAAACAAACTGTTTTCCGTCTATTAAGATTTCCTTGATAGCATACTGACCTGCATCTAGTTTCTGAGGGTTATGGTATTCAACGGTCAGGCGATGACCGGCGAATTGGCAGGCCACAGAAGCTACCCCTTTTGTATTAAATTCTTCTTTGACTAACTGAGGGGCCAGCAATAAATCACCGCGCCAGCCCCGCACGCCGAAACTTTGAGTCAATTGGGTTAGCACAAGCCAGCTGGCGGAACCGGTCAAGTAATGGTACATGCCCCGCCCTTCGGAATCAAAATATTCCGGGATGCCGGGATAAATCTTGCTACGATGGCCGTCGCTGGCCATCCGGTAAATGGATTGCAAAACTTGATAACCTTCCCGGGCAAATCCCCGCTGATAGAGGGCTGCGGCATACATGACATTCATATGGCTAAAGAATGCCCCATTTTCTTTGGTGCCATACGCAAAACCAAAAGCGCGTCCCAATTCCAAATAATGGCTGACCCCAAAATCCGTATTCAGGCGATAACCGCCAAGCTCCTTGTCCTTTAGAAAATGATCAACACTCTTGATGACGGCACTGATCTCATCCTCTGTGGCCATGCCGCTCATGATCGAAAACACCTGGCCGGTCAGTGTCATGCGCACCCGCTGGTCTTTAAAACCCTCAACGCGCCCTGCTTGATTATCATAGTATCCATTGAACCATTCATAGGTCTCTGTACCGTTATTCAATTCGATCTTTTCCTGACGACGAATGTGCGTAAATAGCCAATGGCCTTTGGCCCGCAAGTCCCGCGCCACGTCTTTGATGGGCAGATCAACAGTCTCCCCACTCAAGGCCGGCTGCACGTGGTGGTAATATTTGCCAAAAAGATGATTGTGCTTGGCTTGATAATCATCATAATTGACCCTTTCACTTAATGTATCCAATAAAATTAAAAGTTCACGGGCCACTTGTATCTTTTCTAAACCTTTGGCGCTGGACATATCCTCAAGAAGATCAGCAAGACTCAAAAGATTGCCCGCGTAAAATGAGCTAAAGGCCACGGACTCGCCTTTGTCATGGGCCATATCCAGACCATCGTTCCAATCAGCGTTCTCCAACCGGATAATATTGTGTTCGCCAACGTTAAAAAACTGAGTCAGGTGCTGGACCAATAGGTGTTCAAGGACACTACCTTGATACACATGGCCTTTTTTATCCAGCAATTTATGTCCATATTGGCTGACCCATGCAATATCTTTCTCCTGGGTACGGGATAACTGGGGATCTCTAAAATAATTCTGCTTTTCCAGCAGAATGTCAAAGTCCCCGCTCTGGTCAATGTAAAGCTGTAATGTCAGATAAGGCCACGCCCCATGGTCCATCCAGACACGGGTGATCGCGTTACGGTCTGCCAGGAAATCGCCGGGTTTGGCCCCGATGATGGTGGCATTGCTGCCGTCAATACGGATACCGGCACAATTATTAATGAGGTGCTGGCGGACCTCCTGCGGTTCAATCAGGATCAAAGACAAAAGGTCCTGCCAAATATCTCTCCAGCCTCGGCCGCCTTTGCCATAATCATGATCGGGCAAGAATGAACAGCCAAAAATGCGCCGTAATACCGGCTGCAGGGTGACCCATCTCATCCAGGAATTAAAATTTTGATCCCCCGTGCTCAAAACAATGGAAGACATCTTATCCGACCAATATTTCTTATTGGTCTCTAACGCCTGATTCAATTTGACAGTAGAATTAAAGTGACTGAATATTTCCCGTGTCTGGGCCTCATCGGTGCCGATACCCACCGCCACAATATAGGACTGGCTTTCAGCGGACTTCAGAGTGGCGTCCTTAAAACGCAAGGCCCCTACCACTTCCTTGCCACTCAGGCTCCGTGCTTCGAGAACGGATGGTTTTAGATTTTCAAAAACCGCCACTGGCCGGGCCATGGAACCTCCATCGCCATAAAAACTATCCACGGTCGGAAATGAGCCCAGGATACCTCCTGATTTTTCCTGGGATCCGTAGACAAAATACACCGCATGGCTCTTTTTATGACCTTCCTCGTTAAAAGCCATGGTCGCCTGCATCAAGACACCATCCGTTACCTGCCGGGGGCGGTTTAAAAGGGCGGTCACATGTTCATGATCATGTTTATTGGCCAGGGATCGGCCAAACAAGGCAATTGCCGCCGTGGGTGTATATTGGATTATATTTTTGGAAATATTTCTGACCGTCACCTGCATCAGTTCAACGTTTTGCCCGGTCACGGGAATAAAATGGAGGGCTTCTATTTCCAGTCCGGCAGCCTCATGGGTGCGCGTAAGTTTATGCCACAGGGGCCCAATATCGATGGAAGATGACGCGGACGGGGTTTCCTGTGATAAACTAAGCACGTCTTTATCTTTAATAAAAACAAAAAATTCGCGAAGCGGCTGGCGTAAATCTTCCCTGGAGGCAGGCCTCGTCAGATAATGGAAACGATCCAGCTTAATGTCCCCGCTTAAGGAAGGCGTAATGGCGGACTTGATACCAAGGGCATCTGGTCCGCATAATGGTGCGTAAATAGTTTTGATCGCAGAGGCTGGCTTTGAAGTAAAACTGACTCCATCTGGGAGATATGTATAAAACGGGTCCTGGGACATATGTTTAGGTATACGGCTGGCGTGTGTCTATGACGTGGAGCTTTCTTCGGAGAGTTTAAAAAGACGTTGCATTTTTAAGAAATCGACTGCTTCAAATTGAATGCCAATGTCCCAAAAAGATAAATTCAAGAATTTCACCCACACCACGCGTCCACTCAAAACCATCGGTTCTCCGCCGTCCGGCAATTCAACTTCCAGGGAAAGTTGATTATCTAAAAAAAAACGCTCCTTCGTAAATATTCGAATACCTTGAGCGGAGGCATCGCGTAAAAAAACCTGGGTCCCGAAATCACTGCGTGTATCTTTAAATTTGACTGGAAAGCGAGCAGAAAACCGCTCAAATGTCCTTCGTTCTTCTTTTGATTCAGTAGCTGTCGTCATAGCTGGAGTCTTCTAACCATCGCCCGTTCCTCCCTACCGCCAAGATACAGGACTTGCAGTTAAAGATTATTTTCCCAGCGTTTTGAAGTAAAATATTTATCTAAACGTGTCCCGGAACCGGAAATTATCTCTGAGAACACCATGCCGATGCGGTACTGATCAGAGCTCCCAATTTTACGGACCCATTTCACAACTCCAATCACCATAACAGGTTTAGTGTTTGGCTTAAGGACAATTTCAAGGGCAATTTTCTGATTGACGCCAACAGGTTGGGACGCAACCAAACAAATCCCATGCCGGCTGATGTCAAATGTTTTACTGCGATCAAATTCGGAACCTTTTTTCCCTTCTACGGGCACGAGGCAATTAAATCGGTCTTCAGAACGTTGATTGGCGAGGGGACACATAGACTGACCTTTTTTAGATAAAATATTATAACGTATATGACGAAAGCGCTTTCCCTACTATCTATAGTGTAGAACATTTTTGCCTAAAAGCAATAAAAATGCTGAAAATATTTTTTAGGAAACGCTTAACCCTCTGGTATTGTCTCACTTAAGGTATAATTTAAAAAATATTCTAAAATAAAACGCAAAATTGTTCAAATTAAAAATTAATATTTCTTAACGGCATCTTCATCCCGCCATTATTAGATGCAGACTCCCTTCAACTAAATACGATTTAAAATCATCTCCTAAAATGAGGTCGAGTGGCACGAATACGTTTTATAGTATATGCTCTAAATGTCTCTAAGGATCTCATAGAAAGAAACCAATCAAGCAGCCTTTGTTTAGGGGCGGCTCTGAACTATAGGAGAACATTTTAATGAAAAAACTATTCAATGGCTTTTCAATAAACATTATTTGTATTATGGCATTCCTCGTTTCCTTTTTAAACATCTCCCACGCGCAAACCACCTGTGTCAATTATTCCAATGCCCAAGATGCCATTGGATTATATTTCCCTGGCCGGGGCGCTTTTTATTTGTCAGACCCTGACAATTCCCAATATACCCAGGTGGTCAATTTCGGCCCGCAAAATGCCAATCTCATAGGGCTTGTGGGTGACTGGAACAAAAGCGGTTCTGATGGTGTGGGATATTATGATCCATCGACGAGTACTTTTAATCTTAAATATCAAGCGATTTCTGGCCCCGCGGACCTCTCCATCTCGTTTAACGCCGGGCTATCAGGTAAACTTAAGCCTGTGGTTGGTGACTGGACAGGCAAAGGCTATAAGTCCATTGGGCTCTATGATGGTCAGGGAAATTTCTATCTAAAGAATACCAACACCCCCGGAGCTTCGGACATTATATTAAACATGGGGAAAAACGTTCAAGGGATCGAAGCGAATTGGGTTGCGGTCGCGGGGGATTGGGTCGGTGATGGTATTACCAGGGTCGGTCTCTATGATCCTGTCTATAGTAAATTCTATCTAAACATGAGCAATGATCCTAACAGCAATTCCCAGCTTACTTTTCGCTATGGTGGATTCAGCAATGGCCTTACTCCGATTATGGGTAAATGGACATCAAGTATGACCACCGTTGGCGCCGGTCTTTATTCAGGAGGCACCGTGCTGGAAGAATACTCCCTGGGGCCCAACGCTTCTAATCCCTACGGGTATGCGAGTGCGACTGTTAGTGTGATTCCCCAAGGCATTCCCAACGCCCAGCTGCCCCAGATGATCGTTGGAAAATGGCTCCCTTCCCAATGTTTGGCAGCTGGTCAAAACACATCACCTACCTCTCCCAGTTGGATGAATGGCATGATTTTATACGAATTAAGGATTGAAACCTTCAACGGTACAACCCCCGGGACCTTTAAAGCAGCAGCGACAAAATTATCCTATTTGAGCAGTTTGGGCATTACCGGAATTATTATTACGCCAGTGGCGAGTACAAATTCGAATTCCCCTAATACTCAATTGCAAAATTTTTACGGCCCAAGTTTACCCGGGGTCCTGGACCCGCGCCTTGGGACAGATGCTGATTTTGCCAATTTTGTATCCCAGGCCCATGCCTTAGGGATCAAAGTCTTTGCGGATACTGTTGTCCACGGGATAACACCCACGAGCCCGTATCTTCCAGGCCCTGTTGATGGCGTGACCTACAATCCTCTCTTTGCTGCGGGGCCTTTGGCTTTACCGGCGGATTATTTCAGCCACACCTCTGCCGGGAAAATCGTAAAAACTTTTTGGGGAACAGCCCAATGGGATTGGACTTCTCCGGGTTTAAGGACTTGGTGGATAAACACGATCGGCATCGGCTGGGTGCAAAAATATAATATCGATGGGTTCCGCATGGACTTAGAGCCTGCCATCTCTGGAACGATATTATGGAACCAACTGCGCAGCAGTGTCCTGGCTGCGACGGGTAAACAAATAGCCTTGATCCCGGAACTCTCTACGGCCGGCCGCGGCTACACTTTTGACACGACTCAACGTTCTGTGGGCATTGGACCATTTAATGACGGGCAGGATTTTTATGACGGCCCGCAAAATTTTGTCAATTTTGCTCAAAGCTCACCGGAGAATTATTATACCTATCTTATTTCAGACCATGACAATCCGACCTATATGGCCCAAGGACGCCTGAGTGTCTTTGCCTATGGCGCCTTATTAAGCCCCTTGATCCCGCATTGGTTTGCCGGAGAAGAATTTAACGGGACCCCCACGTTTGTTGGCGGCACCAGTCCCTTGTATTTTGCCCAGATCAATTGGGCCCAACAACAGCAGCCGGCGAATTTGGCCTTCTTTAACGAAGTACAGCAGCTCATCCAAATCCGTCAGGCCTATAAAAACATCCTGACGCCTAATGTCCCCTTGAATAAAGCCAACATTACCGCCGTCACCTCTTACAGCGGCACTGATTTACAACCTTATTCCATGTGGAATGGAAACTCCTCGATTACCGTCGTGGCCAAAAACAAGACCCCTGCAGGGACCGTGACCCTGAGTATTCCTGTCGATACTATGGGCATGAGCTCATTCCAGTTTTACAACGTGACCAATTTGATGAACAACACCGTTTCCCTATCTCCGCGCTCCTCTGTCGTCGGCGGGCTAACGGTCAATGTCTCTGCCGGCGGTGTCGTCCCCCTGAAGCTCGATGCGGTCCCGCTAAATTCCACCGTCATTGGAAATATCGACCAGGTGCTGCCCAACGGCGATGGTTCTTACGCTGTCAAAGGATGGGCCTGTTCGACGGGCGTTGATGTCCCGATCCAGATACAATTATACGTCGGTACTGGAAAAACCCTCTATGCATCAGGTTTTTCTAATTTATCCAGTGATCCTTCAGTGGCTGCTGCCTGTGGTAATATCGGAAACAATTTTCGGTTTAGCCTCGTCCTTGGCGTTGACGCGGTAACGGCTTATGGTGGACAGCCTCTTGTTGTGGAAGGAGTCTCTCCTCTAGGTGGATACAAACCGGCTGTCAGCAATGTCCAGGGTTATACAGTCCCCTTCTTACCGCCTTCAGTACCCTTAGGCCTTGCTGCTGGCGCGGGCAATAATCAAATTATGTTAACGTGGACTGCCGCTTTACGCGCTACCTCCTATAATGTAGGAAGATCAACGGTGAGCGGCGGACCGTATACCACGATTGGCGCTGCTGTCAATCCTACTTATAAGGACACCTCAGCCATTAATGGGACTCCCTATTATTACGTCGTGAGCGCAGTCAACCCCAATGGTCACAGCGCAAACTCACCCCAAGTCAACGCAACAGAGGAGCTTCCTTCCCCTTCAGTTCCCGGTGGCTTTAGCCTGACCCCACGTGATGCCCAAGTGATATTATCTTGGTCAGCAAGTACGGGTGCCGCCTCCTACACTATAGGAAGAGCGACCGTTAGCGGCGGCCCGTATGCGACGATCGCCAAGGGTCTTACTAACACCACCTATACTGACAATTCAGTCACCAATGGGAATGCCTATTATTATGTTGTTTCAGCGGTCAATGCCAGTGGGCAAAGCGGAAATTCTGTAGAACTCAGCACAACACCTCAACCATCCCCTCCAACACCTATCGGACTGAGAGCCACGGAACGATATACTGCCGTGATATTAACATGGCACCCTGTATTAGGGGCGACATCTTACAACGTCAATAGGGCTACTGTCAGTGGCGGCCCGTATACCACTATAGCCAACGTGACCACCAACCATAACATTGATACTACGATCAGTGACCCTGTGCCTTATTATTATGTTGTCTCTGCACTCAATAACTATGGCCAGAGCGCGAACTCTACTGAAGTTAGCCTAACACCACTCTTTGCTCCCAGCTCTTGTAAGGCCAGTGCTGGAAACGCACAGGTAAAAATCATCTGGGATCCAAGCGTGGGTGCTACCTCGTATAATGTAGAGAGAGTTTCGACGGGTAGTACTTGGGCCATGCTTGCTTCATCCGTGAATTCAACTACCTATACTGACACCACCACTAATAATGGCACATCCTATGGGTATTATGTTGTGGCCACCAATGCTGCCGGGTACACGGCCAATTCCGCGATAGTCCATGCAAAACCTAATCCCCCGCCGCCTCCAACGCCTGCAAGTTTTACGGCCAAAGCGGGCGATGCTCAAGTGACACTTACCTGGAATGTATCTCCAGGCGCAACAGGCTACATGATAAAAAAATATTCAAACGGTGTTTGGACTTGGGTGGCCACATCGGTGACGGCCACGAGCTATACAGATACTGCGGTCAGTAACGGCACGACCTATACTTATTTTCTTAGGGCATTTAATGGAGGAGGCGTGAGTCTCGCAACGGCGTTTGCCCATGCAACTCCCAAACTTCCGGTGCCCTCAGTCCCCTCCGGACTTAGTGCTTCAGCCGGGAATGCTCAGGTCTTATTAACGTGGATTGCCAGCAGCGGGGGTGTTTCTTACAATGTAGAAAGATCAACGGTCAGTGGCGGACCTTATGCCACCGTGGCCAATTCCATTACTGCGACTACCTATACGGATAATGCGGTGAGCCATGAGACCACATACTATTATGTTGTTTCCGCGTCTAATGCAGGAGGGCAGAGCCCTCATTCTGTGGAAGTCCAGGCAACACTTAGGTGTGTCGCTGTAACCTGTACAGCGACGCAGCAATGCGGCAGCAGTACCGGTATTGATAATTGCGGTAACACCTGTGCAACAGCGACACCCGGCACATGCAGCAGCCCCAATACCTGCGGCGGCGGTGGTGTTGCCAATACGTGCGGGGGCTCTGTTAATGGGACATGCAGTTCATCACGATTTTATACATGTTCTTCCGGAACGCCTGCAGCTGAAACACTGTGGACCAGCGGCCCTTATGCCGGCGGTTATACTTGGACCTGCCAGGGTAATGCCGGTGGATCAAGTTCAGGAGCCTGTTTCTACTGCCCCGCAAGCAGTACGGGTGTCTGTGGCAGTTCGGCCCCGTATACATGCACATCCGGCACGCCGGTCGCTGAGACCCATTGGTCCAACGGTCATTATACCTGGATTTGTCAGGGGGCCACGGCCTGCGGTTCTAATTCGGGCGCTTGTATCTACAATTGATGACGCTAATTAAATAGTTTAGATACGATCTGAATCTGAAGATGGTTGGCAAATGTCGGCATTTGTATTGCAGCCATTTTTGGCTAATGCTATACTACTTTTTATATGGCCCAAGAGTCTTCCAGCCCCCCAAAGAAGAAACAACTTACTTTAGAAGAATATGCCAAAATCAAAGAGAAGCTTGCCAAGGCCAAACTGAAACTGACCCTCCCCTGGGGCATTAAAATCTGTTTTATTTGCGTCCTGCTTTATTTTGTATTCCTTGTGATCTATTACCTCGCTCATTTACGGTTCCTGGCAGAACATTGATGCCTGAGGGTCTCCATCCACTATGACCGTAACAGACATTCTCACGTTAATCTTAAGTATCGTATTCCTCATGGTAGGGGCCTCGCGGGGATTTTTACAATCTTTGATGGGGCCTGTGGCGATGATCGTGGCGACGATCATTAGTATCATCTATTATCAATGCACGGCCAACATCGTGGTGAGCTTACTCATCGGATTATTAGGCCCCATCCTCATATCGCTCATATTAAAATTTCTTTTAAGGACATGGACCGTTGTCACCAATTCAGATATAAAACCAGATGCTTTAAGCGCCATGGCAGGGGCGGTCCTGACTTTTATCTGGGGCTGGATCTTTATTATCTTTACCTTAATACTTTTGACCGTTCTGCCACTGTGGGGTGATGCTTTTACGGCCATTCACCGGGATGTGGCCAAATCATCATCCTATGCTATGGCCAGCCATGTTGAAGACAGGCTTTTTTCCGGATCAAAACAAAATGTCACGGCCGTGGCGAGTGTGGCCTCCGCGGCTGATGCCAAATCATTGGCCCAGGACCCGCGCTTCCAGGCGGTCCTGCAAGACCCTGATATCCAAAAAGACATTGAAGCCCATGACATCGTCAAACTGATGCGCAATCCCAAAATGATGAAGCTCGTCCAACAACTCATGAGCGATCCCGTCGCCATGAAAAAACTCATGGCTCTCTATAGGACACAGTCACAGCAACAACCCATCAAAAATCCTTGATCCTCACCTTTAGAATGACAAATCATATTGCTTATTCTCGACATTGCGGAATGAAGCCGAGGATAAATGAATTCTACCGTCGGGAAAATGGGCGCGTTTATACCCCATATCAAAAACGTCCCTGATGTGTACTGCAAACAAACCTTTACCACTCATCCGCGTCCCCCAGCCTGAATCGTAAAGGGCGCCATCGCGCATTTCCCGGATACGGTTAAGGACTTTATCCCGACGGTCTGGAAAATATTCATGAAGCCAGCGCTCAAAGATGTCTTTGACAGCGTACGGCAGGCGCACGATGGTGTATCCAGCTCCTTTGGCCCCTGCTTGCGCTGCTGCTTTAAGAATGGAAGGAATCTCATGCTCGGTCAACCCTGGAATAATAGGGGCCACATTGACTGTTACCGGCACACCTGCCTTGGCTAATTCTTCCACGGCTTTAAGACGGTTGGCCGGTGTTGAGGCGCGTGGTTCCATCATCCGGGCCAGGTGTGGATCCAATGTGGTGATGGAGACTGTTACACAGGCGCCATGATAGCCAGCCATGGATTTAAAAATATCAATGTCTCGCGTGACCAACCTGTTCTTGGTGATGATACCAACGGGATTCTGGAAATCAAGAAGCACTTGCAGACATTGGCGGGTGATCTCAAATTTACGTTCAAAAGGCTGGTAACAGTCGGTCACGCCACTCATGACAACGACCTGTGGCTTCCATTTGGGATGGGCCAATTCTTTGCGCAGTAATGCGGCCGCTCCTGTTTTGACAAAAATAATGGCCTCAAAATCACTGCCTGAGGACAGCCCAAAATATTCATGCGTGGGCCGCGCATAGCAATACACACACCCATGCTCACAGCCACGATAAGGATTTAAACTCGTTTCAAACCCGATATCCGGGCTGTCGTTATAGCTAATAATAGACTTGGAGGTGTCCTTATAAAACACCGTCTTAGGCGAAGGATAGTCCTCATCGGAAACATCTTCGTCCCGCGAGAAATGAATCTTCTCAAACCGATTGACCGGATCAACCAACGCACCACGGTTGTTTAATTTTTTCTCTGACATGACATCTATTATAACAGAAACATCTTATTCCCTCCCCCAAAGGCCCAATTGCTTTGAATTCGTAAAGCTGAGCCAATGCGGAAGGAATTTAGGAGGGGGGATAAATAAAGGTGACAGATCCTAAGTATTTAACTTTACATTTCTAAGAGTGGCATTTCTAATGACTATTCCAGGATTATACAAATCCATGACTTCCTGGGCTGTTAAAGCGCGGTTGTAAACGCGTACATCATCAATTGAACCAGAAAAATATCTAGCTACATTTCGCTGGCCTTCATTTCCAATAACGAATTGACTATTTACGGCAGTAATAGTGAAGGGTGTTGATATCCCGCTTGAAAAGGAATGATCAAGTATCCCATTGATATATAAACTAATGGTTGTAGCAGAACTGGCAACTCCACATAAGAAAAACCACTGACCATCAGAAATGGTGGCATTGCTCGGACTAGAATTGCTAGCAGGCCCAGCTTGACTGTACCAAAAATAAAAATGCTTATTAAACAGAGCACTGTTCCATCCATGATTGCCGCTATCTCCAACACCCATTATTCCCATTTCTGAATTGGTGAGACCAGAGGTCTTAATCCAAGAACAATATGTAAGCGTGGCGTTCTGGAAAGCTGAAGTTACATCAGGAGTCCATGGCCACGGAATACTCTCATATTGGTTGGAGCCATTAAAGCTCAACGCATTAGGCCATATCTTGCCCGAAACCCAACTCGGGCTATTGCTACACGTCCCCGTGTTCCCCTGCCCGCTGGAATCTGCAACTGTACTTGTGCACGTGCCAGATGATGCGTCATTGAGCCTCCACCAGCCCACCAACCCGTCCCTGGTATTGGCTTGGCAAGGAATGTTTTGAAGAAAACAGAAAATAAAAATAGAAAATATTAAGAAAATCTTACAGGACTGAAGGGAGGACATCATGGGATTGATTAAACTACCATTTATTAAAATAAGACCAAAACGCCTCTTTCGGAGTCTTGCTCAAAATACTCAATGTCCCTAAAATGGTCTCGCAGAATATGTTCTATGGCTTTTGTGGAACAATTCTCTTTTCTTATCCAAATAATTTTAGGCGGATATCCCAACACTTCAACGAGGTCGCTAAAATCTGTATCTTTAGATATGATGACAAATTTATTTTTTAACGCAAAACTCCAAATTTGCTCATCAAAGGCACTCCCAAGGCCAACATTTTGAACATGCTTTGAGCCCGGGAACAAATCACGCAATTTTGTAACAAGGGCAGGTGAAAGATTTTGATCGAAGAGAAGTTTCACTTGGAGTAAACAATCATCTGGTGTTTTTCACGGTCAGCCGCATAGGCGAGGGATGCTTGAATATCCTTCAGGGTCAAATAAGGAAAATCTTTGAGGATTTCTTTGGTGCTCATCCCTGAAGCCAAATAATCAAGAACTTCGTAAACAGTGATCCTCATGCCCCGAATGCAGGGCTTCCCTCCCCGTTTTTTGGGATCAATGGTGATAATATTCTTGTAAGTCATATGATACTCCCCCCTTAAAAACAACTGCTTACCAATTTAATTATAACACGGCCTTAGAGATACTGTCACTTCATTTCCCGATACAAAACTCGGAGAAGATGCGGTCCAGCAGGTCTTCGTCGATGTTGCGGCCGGTGATGGCATCCAGCTGATTGACGGCGCTTTTAAGCTCTTCGGAGATGAATTCCAGGGAGTTATTTTCATTCATCAGGCGGCAGGCGCTTTGCAGGTTTCTTTGGGCCTCTTCCAGGGCTTTGATATGGCGGATATTGCTGATAAGAATGCCCTGGGTATCCATGTCTTTCTCTTTAAGGATCGAATCAACAATTAATGACTCCAATTCTTGAATGGATCGACTTTCAAACGCAGAGACTTTGATTACGTTTTTTTGACCAAACTTTTCCTTAGGGACTGAGAGATCTATTTGCCTCTCTAAATCCATTTTATTAACCACCACCAAAACGCGGACAGCTTTTAATTGCTCTATAAGCACCTTGTCCTGTTCTTCTAAAGGACAGCTATAGTCCAAGACCAAAAGCACCAGGTCTGCGCTTTGAATATAAAGATGGCTACGCGCCACGGCTTCCTTTTCAATTAAATCCCTGGGTTCCAGAATCCCGGCGGTGTCGACCAGGGAAATGGGGATGCCTTTGATTTGCGCGGATTCTTCCAAGACATCCCGGGTCGTGCCGGCAATGGGCGTCACAATGGCCCGCTGCTCTTTTAGAATAGCATTAAGCAAGGAGGACTTTCCCACATTGGGCTTGCCGCACAAGACAATGCGTATGCCTTCCTTGAGAATGCGTCCGCAGGCGGAGGATGCCAAAAGCTGCCCTACTGATTTCTCTTGGGTGCTGATGCGCTCCCCTATCTGCCGGCGGCCCTGGGCATCAATGCCATCCTCGGGAAAATTAATCAATGCCTCGACCATCGTATAAAGCTTGATCAATTCTTCCCGGATTGAATTAAGCTGTGTCGACAATTCCCCTTTTAATTGATGCTGACTTTGCCGCAAAAAAGTTTCTGTCTTGGCCTGGATAATATCGATCACCGCCTCGGCCTGGGCCAAATCCATGCGGCCGTGAAGAAAGGCCCGTTTGGTAAACTCTCCTGGGATTGCCAACCGTGCCCCGGCAGAAAGCACAGCCTCCAAGACCGCGCGCAGGACCGTCATCCCGCCGTGGCAATTAATTTCAACGACATCTTCCCCTGTATAACTCCTTGGCCCCCGCATCAAGGTGACCAATACTTCATCTAAAATTTCTTTATTCTTCACGCTGATGATGTGTCCAAAATGGACGGTGTGACTTGTGGCTTGGGCCAATGATCTTGCTCCGCCCAAACGAAGCACTGCTTCAGCCACGGCTATCGCTTGATGACCGCTAATCCGCACAATCCCAATCCCTCCCTGACCCGCAGGAGTAGCAATAGCTGCTATTGTGTCTTCTAGACCTTT
>CAZKUL010000005.1:2805-11088 GCA_964555945.1 uncultured Planctomycetales bacterium | reverse complement strand
GGCGGACACAAGGTCCGCCCCTACGAACGATTCATGTTTTAAACAAAAAAATCCAAAGCCTCTGCGACTATAAAGACGGAACCTGTGACCAGGACCACATCTTGGGGTTCTGCTTGATGTAGCGCTGTTTCCAGCGCTTGAGGTAAACTCTCTATAATCTTAACAGGTTTATCACAAAATAAGTTTTTGGCCTCAGCATCCGTAAAGATGTGCGCTCTGGGATGTCGGACCCTGGTCAAAAAGACGCGGCCTACAACCGCATTCAGGGAACGGCAAATGGCCTCAACGTCCTTATCTTGGGATATACCTAGGACCAGAATGACCTCTCGCTTAGGATATTCATCTTTCAATGTCTGGGCCAGGGCTTGGGCGGAGGCCTCATTGTGGGCACAATCCACCACCACCTCTGGACCATGATAGATGACTTCAAAGCGGCCCGGCCAACGCACATTCTTTAATCCCGCGCTAATTGCCGCCTCGTTAATTTTAAATCCTTTTATGATCAGGATTTTTGCTGCTTCAAGAGCTGTGGCCGCGTTGATCAACTGGTGTCTGCCCTTAAGTCCAATCTTAAACTTTTCAACACTCAAGGGATCGACAAGGATGGGCTGGATACCAAATTCACGGCAACGCTCAAGGAGAACATCCAAGGCCTCTTTTTGTTGGGGGGCGATCACGACTTTTTGCTGGGAGTTCTTGATAATACCCGCTTTTTCCACGGCAATTTTACGGAGGGTGTTCCCTAATATTTGGGTGTGATCCATGCTGATCGGGGTAATGACAGCGATCATCGAATTAGCCGCATTGGTCGCATCCAATCGTCCTCCCAGACCTGTTTCCAAAATAACGATATCTACCTTGGCTTTGGCAAAATAACTCAACGCAGCGACGGTAAGGACTTCAAAATAGGTAAGAATACTTCCTTCATTCTGGATGGCCGCCGCATAGGGGCGCAAAAATGTCAATCTGTCACCCAAATCTGTATCGCTGATGGCCCCGCTGAAATTCCCATCTAAAATGCGGATGCGCTCATTGACCTTATGCAAATGAGGTGAAGTGTATACGCCCACCTTATAGCCTGCGGCCTGTAGAATAAAAGCTAAAAAAGCGCAGGTGGAACCTTTACCTTTGGTGCCTGCTACATGGATTATTTTCAGATCCCGGGCTGGGTTACCTGCCAAATCCAGGAATTTCTGGATACGATCAAGGTGAAAATCCTCTGGACCTAATTTATGCAGTTGGGATTCAAAATTGACAAAGGAATTTAGATAAGAATGGACTTCTGTGGGATTCATTGGATTCCTCCCATCAAGGGAGGGGAATAAATCAATGCTTAAAATGCCTGATGCCCGTAGTGACCATGGCTATTTTCTTTTTATCAGCTTCTTTAATCACGGCTTCATCCATGATGGAACCGCCGGTCTGGATAATGGCCTTGATGCCGGCTTTAGCGGCAAGGGTGACGGTATCAGGCATGGGCAAAAACGCATCGGATATTAATACACTCCCCCGGGCGGCACTTCCTGCCCGTCGGATAGCATGGATGGCTGAATCCACACGGCTGGTTTGGCCACAGCCTATCCCTATGGTCTGTGTGCCTTTGATCAGCACAATGGCGTTGCTTTTAACATGCTTGATTAACTTCCAGCCAAAGACCATGGCTTCCAGTTGCGCTTTGGTCGGTTTGATCATGGTGACTATTTTTATTTCTTCGGCTTTAAGAATACGGTTATCTTTTTCCTGCAATAAAAGACCACCGGAAACTTTTTTAAAGTCAAAACGCTCTTGGCCGACCTTTGAGGCATCCAATACCAGTAAACGCAGGTTTTTCTTAGCGGAAAAGAGGGTCTTGGCCTCTTCGCTAAAGTCAGGCGCAATGATGCATTCCACAAATCCGCTTTTAATGACGGCGGTCGCAGCTTTAGCATCCACCGGACGGTTAAAACCAATGATGCCCCCGAAGGCAGACAACGAGTCACATTTATAGGCTTTAAGATAAGCTTTCTCAATATTCTCCGCTTGAGCCACTCCGCAGGGGTTATTGTGTTTAATGATCACCGCTGCCGGAGCCTCGAATTCACGAATAATATCAACAGCCGCGTTCAAATCTAGAATATTGTTAAAAGACAATTCCTTACCTTGCAATTGTTGAAGATTGGCCAAGCCCTCATGGGAGTTGCTATCCTTATAAAAGGCAGCCGCTTGATGAGGATTTTCCCCGTAACGTAGGTCTTGTAATTTGTTAAATGAAAGGGTGAGGTCTTTGGGAAAAGAAGAAAAGGAATTGTCTGCCTTAAAACGGCTATTTAGAAAATTTTCAATGGTCCTATCATAACGGGAGGTGCGCTCAAAGACTTCAATGGCCAAATTGGTCAGCACCTTGTCCGATAAAATCCCGCCGTTGTTATTAAGTTCATTAAGTACATCCGTATAACGTTCCGGATTGCAGATGACAGCGACACTTTTATAGTTCTTGGCCGCCGAACGCAGCATGGAAGGGCCGCCGATATCGATATTTTCAATGGCATCTTCCAGGGACACATTCTTTTTCTGGATGGCTTTTTCAAAGGGGTAAAGATTGACCACGACCATGTCGATGAGCCCAATACCGTGGCTGGCTAATTGCTTCATATGTTCGGGATTATCCCTCAGCGCCAAAAGGCCGCCGTGAATTTTAGGATGGAGTGTCTTGACCCGGCCATCGAGCATTTCAGGAAAACCTGTGTACTCGGAGACGTCCTGGACTTTAAGATTGGCTGAACGTAGGAGGGCGGCGGTACCACCGGTGGAAAGGATCTCAACACCCAACTTCCCCAAGCCCTTGGCAAAATCCACCAAACCGGTTTTGTCGGAGACAGAAATTAGCGCGCGTTTAACTTTGATCATAAGAAAAGAAGGGCGGGCCCAAGCACAGAAAAATAGGAACATCTCCCTATTTTGTTCAACACATTCACAAGCAAAAATAGGTAGACGTCCCTATTTTTTATCTTTTGCCTTTTTTACGTTTGCGTTCGGAAGGTTTGCAATAAAAACGGCGCTCTTTAAGCTCAACTAAAAATCCGTCCTTTTGGCATTGCTTCTTAAATAAGCGCATTGCCTTTTCAAAACTATTCTTGTCATTGACTTTAACTTCTAACATTACGCTTCACGACTCCTTGATACTTGAGGGTTATTAGGTTGAAGGGCAATATTATAGTATATGTTTCGGGTTTGTCAAACAATTCGAGTAGAGGCGTGATTGATCGCGCCGGGTCTCTCTCCTAGTAGGTCGGATCAACGTAGGTGTAGAGTTCTCCCGCAAAATTGCGCAGCGTATAGCGGCCGTTTTCTTTGGAGACCAGATAATCCGGGCTGATGGGGATTTTACCGCCGCCGCCAGGTCCATCGATGACGTAGGTCGGCACGGCATAACCGGTGGTATGCCCGCGCAGGTTTTGGATGATATTGATGCCCGTCTCGACCGTCGTACGGAAATGCCGGGAACCTACGATGGGGTCGCACTGGTAAATATAATAAGGACGCACGCGGATCTTCAGCAGTTCATGAAAAAGCTTCTTCATGACTTCCGGCGAATCATTAACGCCGCGCAACAGTACTGTCTGGCTGCCCATGGGAATGCCGGCATCAGCGATCATGTTACAGGCATGCTTGACGCGCGGGGTCACTTCCTTGGCATGATTAAAATGAACGCTCATCCATAACGGGGAATATTTCTTAAACATGGCAATCAATTCCGGGGTGATCCGCTGGGGCAAGGTCACCGGGATGCGGGTCCCGATACGGACAAATTCCACGTGAGGAATGGCCTTCACGGAAGAAATCAAATATTCCAGCATCCTGTCCCCCAAAGTCAGGGGGTCTCCCCCGGAAATCAAGACATCACGGATTTCCTTATGCTCACGGATATAATTAAGCGCGGCATCATAGGTGGACGTATTAAGGGTATGGTTGCCGTCTCCCACCATGCGTGAACGCGTGCAATAACGGCAGTACATGGCGCACATCTCATTGACGAGAAAAAGGACACGGTCCGGATAACGGTGCACCAGGCCGTGGACCGCTGAATTTTTATCTTCACCGCAAGGGTCCAACATTTCTTCAGGGGTCGTCTCAAATTCATAATCCAAGGGCACTGACTGTAGACGAATAGGACATCCCGGATCATTCTCATCAATCAACGCGGCAAAATACGGAGGAATGGACATGGTCAGCTTGTCCCCTGCCCCTTTGACGCCGCGCTCTTCGTGAGGGGTCAGGGTCATGAGCTTGGTGATTTGGTCGAGGGTGCGGATACGGTTGCGTATCTGCCAGCGCCAATCTTCCCAATCCGCTAATGTCGCTCCCGGAAAGAGTTTGATGACACGTTGTTCTTGAGGAGATAAAGGAATGTTGGGACCCGCAGAGGCAGCTGCCTCTTCTTTGGCCAGGGTGGTCACAGGGCTCATTTTTTAAACGATTCCTCTCTACCCCGCAGATTCTCATGCGGTGGCATTTGCCCTAAACGTATCAGGGCTTGCTCCATGATTTTATTGATAATTTGATTATAGGACATCTGAATAACTTTGCCGAAAAGCATGAACACATCATCAGGGCTTAAATTCGGCAATGGATTAATTTCCAAGACATACGGACGACCGGCTTCATCCACCCGAAAATCAACCCGCCCAAAATCCCGGCAATCGACAGACTTATAGGCACGCACAGCCAAGTCCTGCAACCTTTTAGCCAATGTCTCATCAATAGGCGCCGGACAAATATGTTCAACTAACTTTTCAGCCACATGCCGATAGGAATAAAACTCATTACCCAGCGTTGTTTTACCGGCAATCGCGTATTGGACAACCGGCATGGCTACCGGCGGATCATTACCAATGACAGCCACCGTAAACTCCGTGCCTTTAATGAACTCCTCGACCAGGGCCGGCTGCTGGTAGTTCCGGTTGATATGCTCCACCTGGGATTTGAGCTGCTCAACAGTCTCCACCCTCGAGTGTTGGGTGATCCCCTTGGAGGTTCCCTCATGCAATGTCTTGACGAACAAAGGAAAACCGATGTTATTTAATTCATTCAAATTATCTTCAAGGCTTGCCTTAAAATAGCGGGCCGTAGGTATTCCTTCCGCAATAAAACATTTCTTGGCCACCACTTTATCGAGCGTGACCCCCAATGTCAGCGCATCGGCACCGACAAAAGGAATATCGTATAAATCCAAAATGGCCGGTACTTGGGACTCGCGGTTGCGCCCTTTAAAACCTTCGGAAATATTAAAGACAATGTCCACCTTCAAATTCCCGCTGGTCAAAGCGTTGATCAGTTGGCGGGCACCCCCTATTAAATGGACCTTATGGCCTCCTGCTTCCAAGGCCGTTTTAATGCATTCAATGGTCTTATGCCCGTCGAGCTCAGCGGCCGCGTCAATGGGATCATCAGAACTTCCCTGCCAGTCGCTCTTTAAATCGTATGTAATCCCTACTATTATACCCATATTGATGTGTTCAATTTATCAAAAATCCACCAAAATGCCATAAAAATCTTCAAAACTGGCCTGTGCATGACTGTATAAAATTGGTTAATATTTAGCAACTCCTCGGGTCCTGTCCTCGGGATTCCCCATGGCGTCCTCGGGTTGGAAAGCACCCTCCGGGCGCCATGGGCGATGCCCCTCCCTCGGCCACCCGATGAGACGCATGGATAGTTAAACATCTCCTAAAATTGACTCTTTAGAATTTCAAGCGAAAAGATAAAGGGTGGATGGATAGTCAAATGATTAATGCGCCTTGAAAAAATCAAAGGCTGGTAGGACAAGAAGCAAGGATGTGAGGATGATCAAAACGATCGTGATAGACCATCCGATGGCGTTTTGAAGTTTATTATTAACATGTTCTCCCATGATCTCCGGGTTATTGACCATCAATTGCATCGAGATGAGGACCACCGGCAAGAGCATCGCATTAATGTCCTGGGTCCACAGGGTGATTGTGATCAACGGCGCGTTGGGTATTAAGATGATGACACAGGCAATGATCATGATGGCAGCAAACAGGGTATAAAATTGGGGAGCATCCTCGACGCGTTTATCTATCCCGGCATTAAATCCAAAAGCTTCGCAAATATAAAAGGCAGTGGCCAAAGGCAGGATAGTCGCTGAAAATATGGAGGCCACAAAAAGACCAAAGGCAAAAACAGCTGAGGCCAATGCCCCGGCAAATGGCTTTAATGCCAATGCCGCGTCCTTGGCCTCATTAATGGTCACATGATTAACATGCAAGGTGGCGGCGCAGGCCACCATGATGAATATGGCCACGGCCACGGTGGCGACACATCCTATAACGACATCCGCCAGTGCAAGTTTATAATCCTCCATGGTGGTCCCTTTTTCAATGACCGCCGATTGCATGTAAAACTGCATCCAGGGCGCAATGGTTGTTCCCACAATGCCCAGCACCATGATCAAATAATTCTTATCGCATTGTATCTGTGGATGAACAAAGGCGAGGGCCACCTGGTGCCAGTCCGGCTTGGCGGCTACGGCGGAGACGACATAGGACAAAAGGCAAACGCTAAAAAGTAAAAAAATCCGCTCTGAAATTTTATAGTTACCTTTCGTCACCAGGATCCAAACAGCCCCCGCTGTCAAGGGCACGGAGATATACTTGCTGATGCCAAAAATATTCATACTGCCTGCCACCCCGGCAAATTCCGTGGCTGTATTACCAATATCCGCGATTAGGAGACCTAAAAATATCCAAAAGGTGACCCTGACGCCAAAATTCTCCCGGATGAGATCAGCCAGCCCCTTACCAGTGCAAGCGCCCATGCGCATGTTCATTTCCTGCACCACCAGCAAGGCAATAAAGGAAGGCAATATTGTCCAAAGAATAGGATAACCATACGTGGCCGCGGCCACCGAATAGGTGGTGATACCTCCGGCATCGTTATCCACACTGCCTGTGATTATCCCCGGCCCTAACATCGCCAAGAATAGGAGAGTATTTTTTAGAAGGGGTTCATTCTTGATCTTTTCTAAGAATTTCATAATTTCTCTTTGTATTTATGCCATACCAAGGAAATCAATTCTTCCAACACGTCATCAATGGTAATGATTCCCTGTAATATATCATGACGGTTGAGCACAGGAATGGAAGAGGATTTGTGGCGTTCCAAAAGCAGGGCGACCTCTTCAACGCTGTCATCCGTATAGACATGGACATTTTCCGGATAACAAGTGTCCAATAACAGTCTCTCAGGCGTCTCATTAAAAAAACGCCGCAGGGAAGTCGTGCCTAAGTATTTATGATCGTCATCGACGATGTAAAGAAAGAAAATGGTGCCTGGAAAATGGATATTATCTTTGATTTTCTGAAGGCCTTCAGCCACAGTGGCTTGAGGTTTCAAGTAAAGATATTCTGTGGTCATCAAACCGCCGGCAGAATCTTTGGCGAAGCTCAAGAGTTTGCGTAATTTCTTGTTGGTTTCAGAACCAAGCAGGCCCATCAGATGATGGGTCTTCTCCCGCGGTAATTTCATCAACAGATCTGTGGCCTCATCGGCGGGGATATTGGTAATCAAATTGGCCACTTCATGTTCGCTCAACTGGTCAATGAGCTCTTCTTTATAGGTCAGGGCCATGTCGGTAAAGACTTTGTTTTGCAACGTCGCGTCCATCGATTTAAATACCGAGACGCGGGCATAAATATCTAGGTCCTGGATAATGTCCGCCAGTGCGGCGGGAGGGATTTGGCCCAAGGCATTTTTGGTCACCTCCAATTTAAGAAGACTCTTCATACGCCCCAGTTTAGGCAGGACCTGGGTGGCTTTCCAATGGATCAATTCCTCGTGCTTCAAATAATGCGCCCGGGGATTAACGCGGGATACCAGAAAGTCTACCAGGCCCGTCCATCCCAAACGCCGGAAAATGCCACGCAGGCCCACATCCACATGGGCGGCATAAAGCTGGTTTTCTACGCGCAACATCTGGATATCATTAACGCGCACGACCCGCTGGTCATCAATATCCACCACCTGCTGGTCAAAGATATCGCGGCGCAAGGTAAAATCACATTTAGGCAGTTCTTTAGAAAATTTGAGACGGTCCCCTGCGATCTTTAGGCGGATATCATCCTCAATATAGGTCACATCTTCCCAGATGACCCTGGCATATTCCCGGGGCCACGCGCCCTTGCCGATAATAAGATCGCTGGTTTTGGGATAGATATCCGACGCAGGATTCATGGCAATATCATGCAAACGGCCCACCCAATGCCCCTTGGCGTCAAGGACATT
>CAZKUL010000005.1:0-2705 GCA_964555945.1 uncultured Planctomycetales bacterium | reverse complement strand
CGGCTGATGCCGACGTTTACGCGTTGGCAAATGTTGTTTGCCGGACAAGTGGAACATAACGGTGAAATGGGTTTGCAGACATTTTGTCCCCACGTCACCAGCTGCGCATTATATTCAATCCAATATTGGGCCGGTAATTTCTTTCTTAACGCGAATTCTGTTTCGTCGGGAGTCTTGGTTTGGATATACCCCAGACGGTTGGAAATGCGATGCACATGGGTGTCGACGCATATCCCTGGCTTGCCAAAACCTTCAATTAATACCAGGTTCGCTGTCTTTCGCCCGACCCCTTTAAGCGTTAAAAGTAAACCCAAATCATCCGGGACTCGGGACTCAAAACGATCCATCAAATCCGCGCAAATATCATGAATGCGCAGGGCCTTAGTTTTGTAAAATCCCACCGGGTAAATTAACTTTTGAATTTCAGCAATAGGAAAATTGAGCATTCCCTGCATCGTGTCCGTACGGCTGAAGAGACGTGCACAGGCAGGAAGAGTCGTCTCATCCCGGGTCCGCAGGCTCAACAAACAGGATATAAGCACCAAAAAAGGACTTTTGAATTTTTTACCGACCAGGGTCACCGAAGGGTCTGGCAAATCCCGCATGGCCGTCTTGAGGATTTTAATGACTTGTGCAATTTGACCATTGTCTAAGAGTTGTTTGCGGGGCATCTTATAAATCGCTAAAAATGAATCCCATCTCCTCTAACGTAGAATAATCTTCCCTCCAATGAGAGGTGGTCTTCACGAAAAGTTCGAGGAATACCTTTCCGTCGACTAATTCTTCCAAATCCTTGCGTGCTTCGCTGCCCACCTGTTTCAAAATAGCCCCCCCTTTGCCAATGACAATTTCCTTCTGGGACTCACGTTCGACCAAAATGGCTGCCCGGATGTGAAGGACTTTGCCACGTTTAGGCTGCACCCCTTCAATGATAACAGCAATGGAATGGGGGATTTCCTCACGCATCAACAAAAACAGTTTTTCCCGGATCAGATCCGCCATGGCCATGCGTTTGGGAAAATCAGTGATCGTATCTTCAGGGTACAAAAACTCTCCCTGCGGCATTTGCTCGAAAAGAAGATCCACGAGTTTCTTGACATTAGTGCCTTTAAGGGCTGAAACAGGAAAAAGGATGATGTCCTTCATCTCCGTCATCGGGACGCCCCGGATTTCTTCCCAGAGCTTGATATACTCAGGGACAAATTTACCCTTGGTAATATCGATCTTGTTTAAACATACAATAATCGGTTTTCCGCATTGACTGAGACGGGAAGTGACATGCTTTTCTTCCAGACCTGTTTTTTCGCTGGCATCCACCATATGTATGACCGCATCAACCGAATCGATACTGCCGAACGACGCCCGGTTCATATACTTGTCAAGCTTGTCTTTGCCCGCATGAATGCCCGGGGTGTCGATGAAGACGATCTGCCCGCGCTCATCGGTATGAATGCCCCTGATCTGATGGCGCGTTGTTTGTGGGATGTTGGAAACAATGGAGACCTTCTCTCCCAAAATGGCATTAAGAAGGGTGGATTTCCCGACGTTGGGCCGGCCGATGATGGCCACCATGCCGCTTTTTAATTTTTTATCCATATCAATTTCGATACCTCCAGACTGCGACCACAACACCTGTAAATAAAATTAAATTCACGATATTGTAACAGCGCCAGACCAAATCCGTGGACGTAAAGCCCGATGGCGCCATCAACAGCGTGCAGATCCAGACACCCCACACCCAGCTCAAGGAGATATCATGCGACGAGCGGCGTTTGATGATCTTTACGATCAAAGGAATATTAAAAAAAGGCAGGATAATCGCCGCCACTAAACCAATTGTTTTCACTTGAATACTTTCTTATGTCAAGGCAAAGAATTTGACCAATACCTTCAAGCGCTCCTCAATTTCACGCAACGTTAAAGAGGCCGTACGGGCCATGCCAAAGCCTTGCACGTTATAAGAAGCGACCGTCGTGGCATACAGCAGGGCCTTGCGCAACGTTTTATCATCGAGCTTGTTGGCACGGCTTAGGTAGCCCATAAGGCCGCCGGCAAAGGTATCTCCGGCACCTGTAGGGTCAATGACTTTATCGACCGGATAGGAGGGATAAGAGAACATGACCTGATCGCTGTAAAATAGTACGCCGTGCTCCCCTTTTTTAATGACGATCATCTTGGGCCCCATCGCCCGCAAACGCCGGGCCGCCATGATCAAATTCTGTTCTCCAGAAAGGGCCCTGGCCTCAGCGTCATTAGCCACATAGAGATGCACCATCTTCATCAACCGGCGTAACGATTTTTGTTTATGCGTGATCCACAAATTCATGCTGTCTAAGCCGATCAAACGCGGGGACTTGACATGTTTTAAAAGCTCTATTTGCAGGTCAGGATCAAAGTTTGCCAGAAAAATATTGGGCACGGTTTTTTGATACTCCTTTAATTCAGGCACATAGGACTCCAAGACGCCCAACTCCGTGGCCAATGTCACCGCTGTGTTGAGATCAGACTTTTTATATTCTCCCCTCCAACGGAAGGTCTTGCCATGGTTCATTTGAAGGGATGAACAATCAATGCCTTTGCGCTTTAGAAAATCCAAATGCTTCGCTGGAAAATCCTTCCCCACGACTGCCACCAAATGCACGTCCGTAAATAGACGGGCGGACATGGCAAAATGCGCGGCAGATCCTCCCAGCATATCTTTTTTA
>CAZKUL010000004.1:0-44206 GCA_964555945.1 uncultured Planctomycetales bacterium | reverse complement strand
TAAATTTATATTAACATAGAACGAATATTGGACAAGAGTAAATAGTTCAACGGTTTCCTGGCTGCATACCACCCTCACCGTCACATCCAACTGGTCCCACAACCTAAAATCTTCAATGTCCCAGCATTCTTTCCTAACTTGGCCCTCTTTATAAACATGAGCTTTTTCTCGTCTAAAAAATCCCTTGGCATCTTTCATTAACTCGGGCCTGTCATCCTTGAGCACCCGCTCCAAAAGCCTCATGGCGCATTTGACTTCATCTTCTCCTGGCTCCTGCGGTTCCATGTCCAATGGCAAAAACATCCCTTCACATACCAGACTCGCCATTACATGACGATGATAATATTCTATCTTTTTACCATGCTTAGTACCCCGCTGCTCTTACAAACACCCACTACAACAACGCTTTTGGCTACAAAGCGATTCATGCCCATCAAGTAACAAAGCAATCATCCGCGCTTGCCATTCTGCCTTTGAACCACCGGCGCCAATAACTTGGGCCCCGCCTTTGCTCTATGGCATTAAGACTACACATTTGTCCTATGGCCATGACCAATCCAACGGCAAGCGGAATCACTGTGAATTGAATGGGTTTATATAAAGTTAAATGTTATAATTTTTTTAGTCCTGTCTATGATAAGAAAATAGGGGCATATGTTTAAAACTATTAATATATTAGGGATATCCGCATTTTATCACGATAGTGCCGCGTGCCTGGTCAAAGACGGTATTATTGTGGCCGCCGCTCAAGAAGAACGATTTACCCGCATAAAGCACGACGCGACCTTCCCCCATAAAGCCATTGAGTATTGTCTCAAAGAAGGTGGTATAACAATCAAAGACCTGGCACATATTGCTTTTTATGAGAAACCATTCCTTAAATTTGAACGTCTATTATTGACCTATTTGAGCTTTGCTCCTTCGGGATTAGTGTCTTTTTTAAAGGCCATGCCCGTGTGGCTTAAAGAGAAAATCTTTATCAAGACTTTCATTCAAGAAGAGTTAGGTTTTGGGGGAGAAATCATTTTCTTTGAACATCACGATTCCCACGCGGCCAGCGCATTTTTTCCCTCCCCCTTTCAACAGGCGGCGATTATTACATTAGATGGCGTCGGTGAATGGACGACAACCAGTTGGGGGACAGGAAGAGACAACAAGATTGAACTCCAAAATGAAATTCAATTTCCGCATTCGTTGGGGCTTTTGTATTCGGCATTTACCTATTATGCGGGTTTTAGGGTCAACTCTGGTGAGTATAAGTTGATGGGATTGGCCCCTTATGGAGTGCCTAAATACGCGGATTTGATTCGTCAAAAAATGGTAGATATTAAGGCCGACGGTTCATTCCGCCTTAATATGGAGTATTTCAATTATTGTGTCGGGTTGACAATGACCAATGAACGGTTTCATGCTTTGTTTGGTGGGCCTGCCCGCAGGCCGGAGGTGCCAGTCACTCAAAAGGAAATGGATATTGCCGCTTCCATTCAAAAAGTAACGGAAGAAATAATGGTCAAGATTGCCCAGCACGTCCATGCAGTGACGGGGATGGAGAATTTATGCTTGGCTGGAGGGGTGGCCTTAAACTGTGTGGGCAATGGTAAAATCCTTAAACAAGCGCCTTTTAAGAATATTTGGATACAACCGGCCGCTGGCGACGCAGGAGGCGCATTGGGCGCCGCTTTGATGACATGGCATCAACATTTGGACAATCCCCGTCAGACGGACAATAAGAATGACAAACAAAAAGGGTCTCTTTTGGGGCCAAATGTCGATGGAAAGATTAAATCTTTGGCCGACCTTCAAGGCTGGATTTATGAACACTTGCCGGAGAAATCATTGCCTGGTCGAATTGCCCAATTGATAAAAGAGGAGAAGGTGATTGGCTTATGCCAGGGGCGTATGGAATTTGGGCCCAGGGCCTTGGGGGCCCGCAGTATCATCGGTGATGCGCGTTCAGAAAAAATGCAGTCGATTTTGAATTTAAAAGTCAAATTTAGAGAATCCTTCCGTCCCTTTGCTCCGGCTGTTCTTGCTGAGAAAACCAAAGAATATTTTGATTTAGACATTGAAAGCCCGTATATGCTACTGGTAGCAGAAGTTAAGCTGGACAAACGCCTGGATGGACGCGGCATGGAAGGATTGTTTGGGATAGAAAAACTAAAATTTAAACGTTCTCAAATACCAGCCGTGACTCATGTGGATTATTCCGCCCGCCTCCAAACTGTCGATGAACAAAGAAACCCGTTATTTTACCGTATCCTTAAAGCATTCGACGCTCAAACAGGTTGTCCGGTAATTATTAATACTTCCTTTAATATCCGCGGCGAACCCCTTGTTTGCACAGCCCACGATGCCTACCGTTGTTTTATGTGTACGGACATGGATTTTCTATTAGTTGGGAATTATCTATTTGAAAAAAATAAACAGCCAAATAAAGATAAATATAAAAAAGAAGATATATCCACCATTTTAGATTAATGACAAAATTATTATGAAAAAACAGGAAGAGAAACAATTACTGGTATTTGGTCACGGTTTAACGATGATATGTCTTTTATTGGCATGGCGACAATATGCCAAACATGGATGGACAATTTGGGTCGAAGGGTCCATTATCGTGGCAGCCCTCGTCTTAGCCTTGGTGTTATTTAATAAGTCTTGGCTGAAAATATTATTTAATATTTGGATGAAGGTGGCAGGGGTTGTTGGAGTGATTATGACCTCTCTTATTTTAACCCTATTTTTCTTTGGTGTGATTACACCCTTTGGTTTTGTTTTAAGGTTGTTGGGAAAAGATTTTTTGAAATTACAATTTAGAGACCAACGGGATTCTTATTGGGTCAATCGTGAGGAAAAAAAAGAAGACTATACCAAACAATTTTAGGGCGAGGCATGTCCAAATTAACTCTATTTAAAGAACTTTGGGATTTTCTTAAAATACGCAAACGCTTTTGGCTGGCACCAATTATAATTCTTCTTGTCCTATTGGGCCTGTTGATAGTTTTCGCTCAAGGTTCTGCGGTTGCCCCATTTATTTACACACTTTTTTAGGGCTTTATTTACGGACCGCCTGGCATGCTTCAAGGGTTGAACAATAGCTTGCCGTCAAAATCAAAATTCTTAATTTGCGCGTCCGTATATCCAACTAATTTAAGGATGGTGGGGGTCAAATCATATAACGAAGGGTCTGGTTTAATTATTTTCTTGTTTGATAATATAATGCCGGTCACCAGGGTGGGATCAAAAAGATGGGACCCTGACCATTTTTTAAGGTTATCAACGATGAGTTCGTTGGGTGCTTCTCCTAAAGCCGTCTGCCAGGAGGCCTCGTAACCGATATTAAACCCGACGAAAAGATCAGGCGCATGGCTTGCGTAGTCACCCCAAAAAATCTCTTCGCGCTTCTACAACAAATCCTTGAATCCCAAGCAATCGTGTGAAATAATCTTTCAACTGTTTTGGTTTCCTTTTTTCTTTGCAAACATTTAAAGGATTATGCCCTGTGTCAGGGTTTGCCAATCCAGATACTTTATAGGACTTTTTCTATATAATGTTCGACAATTCAGATTCTGCCGAAATGAATTTTTAAGATGAGAGAACAACCAGAGAAACAAGGATTATTAAAGAATTTCCTGCCAATAGTTGCCGTATTTCTCTTTTGTTTTCTTTTCATGGAAATTTGTACTAGGATTTACCTGCATTATCATCTTGTCTATGATGTTGAGATGTCCCGTTATGCCATGACGCTCAAACGAAACAGCCCTGATTGGTATGTCGGTCATGTGCATAAGCCTAATGCCAAGGCCAAGCTGATGGGCGTCTGGGTCCGGACAAATTCGGATGGTTTTCGCGGTCCAGAATGCCCTGTCGCTCGTTCCGCAAAAAAAAGAATACTATTTTTAGGGGATTCCCTGACTTTCGGTTGGGGAGTCGAAGAACAGGACACCTTCAAGGATCTTCTTGAATCTAAGTTGAACGCGATAGCCCCTGCTGAAATCATCAACACCGCTGCTGGTAATTATAATGTAGAACAGGAAACCCATCTTTTTCTTGATAAAGGACTGAAATATCATCCTGACAAAGTAGTTTTGTTCTATTGCATTAGAGATGCCGAGCCCACCCAGCACAGGTCAAAATTTTGGTTTCTGGGATATTCCGAACTCATAACTCTTTACTGGTCCCGCTTTCATATCATCATGGTGAATCTGGACCCGGCCAAAAATTATAGGCCCTATTATACAAGTCTATACACGGAAGGTCAACCCGGCTGGCTCGCTGTCCGTAAAGCTTTTCTTTTATTAAGAAACACTTGCCGTAAGAACGGGATCGCACTGCAGGTCGTGCTCTTGCCTGAATTGCATCAACTGGTCAATTATCCTTTCGTAAAAGAAAACCGCATGATCATGGATTTTTTGAAAGCAAACGGCATTGACGCATTGGATCTGGCAACGTTTTTCACAAATTATACAACGCCTATGGACTTATGGGTCGCAACAGATGATGCTCATCCAAATAAAAAAGCGAACCGGCTGTTTGCACAGTACGTATTTGATTTCATCAAAAAAGACCTGTTTTAGAAGGGGGAACGATGAAAAATTTTTTGAAGCAATATTGGATATATGTCCTTGGTGGAATATTTTTTATCTTTCTTACAACGGTATTCCTTATGATAGTCACAAGTAAGCCGCAAGAGGGTGGTTTTATTTATCAAATTAATTGATTTTTTTTATGAAAAAATTCATTGGACCCTTAATAGCCATAGGCATCCTTACCTTGCTGTGTACGCTTTTTATAAAAAAGTATCAGTCATTACGGTATAACTATTTTAAAAATTATAAGCATCTTGAAGATAAAATCCCAAATGACCCTACAGGACAACCGCTGGTTAATCAACAACAATACTTGATTTTAGGATGGCTGGACGATCCGAGGGCAGATTTTTTAAAACATCCGTTCCTAAAACCCCCCCATGTTATTCGTATTGGTGTATTTGGGAACTCTTGGACAGTATGCGGGGGACAAGACAAAATAAAAGATTATAGATTCCCTGGATTATTGGAAAGTAAGTTTAAAGAAGCCGGTTTTAATAACGTCGAAGTCATTAATTTTGGGCTTCATGCTTATGGTTTCTTTCAACAATATAAATTATGGGAATTCGTTGGCCGAAAATATAATCTTGATTACCTGATTTTTACGATTAATGACAATATTGAACTTAGGGATTTGACTTTTAGCTTTTCGAATCCCAAATACACCGATCCATTGCATGCCCGTTATATCTTGAAGGACAATCATCTTAAACTCATTTCCCCAGTGGGAAATTCGAGAGACGAAATTATCAAGACTTATAATGATCTTTTCCCTCCATTAAGATATCTTCTCTATGGAAAAGAAATGCCACTATGGTTAAAAGCCCTTTTACCAAACAGTCTTCATAACAGAATCAATCCTTTTTATTATAAGAGATTTACTCCTGATAATGAGGAATTATATCCTATTTACGCAGCCATGCTAAAAAATATAGCACTAATGGCCAGACATGTGGTTATTTTAGTAAGCAAAGAAGATCTCAAACCCCTTCGTCATTTGGTCCAGTCCCCTAATGTCAGTTTTTACGTTCCACAAGCAACCCGACACTTAACATCATTCTTGTATTATGACAATGTTGATCACCCTAATCCTTTTGGCAATCAAATTATTGCTGATGAACTATTTGATTACTTATCAGGCAAAAAAGTCTGGAACGACGTGTCATTACAATTATCCTCCCAGCTTTCATCAACAATACCATCGGATCAATTTCAATCTTCCTTGTCAAATTCTACGGCCCTTGATATAAAAGCGGGACAGTATCCTGTAGCTATTATTCAAAAAATCAGTAAAAAAAATTTTAATGGGATTTTAAGCTTTCTTTATGTGTCTTTTTCAGGTATCAATAAAATTATATTTATCCCATTACCATTTCCATTAAATAATAATGAGCCTGTCTTGCTTACGTTTAGAAGCAATGGCCACGAAACGGATCTGCCTCTGGGGACTATCGATGCGCCTAATAAAATTATAGGACAAATTGAATTTAATAAAAATATTGTTGTAACCGCATCTGAAGCCATCAAAACCACGCGTTTAGACTCCTTTTTAATTTTGACAGATAAAAAGATCATTGGAAACGTGCTCTCTTCATCAGGGGAAGCATTTATTCGTATAGGTAAAAAAAATATTCTTAAGGTTACTTTGCCCAATAATGGCCTGGCAAACCTTTTAGATAAAGTATTTCATCGAAAGTCTTATTCACTTAAATTACCTTTACAAGAACTCTATTTTAGAAAGACTTATCCTCAAAGCAGTGATGAATATTTCTTCGGCATTAATCCTTTTTTTGAAAAAAAAGAAGGTGTCCTGGATCTTGTGTCAGGTAAGCAAAGCGGGAAAGAAGAAAAATGTCCGCTATTTTCTTATAGACTCGTTCCTTTCAAGGAACCTATCGTAAATCCCTACAAAGAATTGATAAAAGAATTAAATTATGAAACTGGTTTTCGCCTGAAAGTCACCAAAATATCCCACAAAGCTTTTAACATATAATCAAATGCATTTTTCATTAACCGGGATTTTCTGGTCCGCCGTCCTTTAATTGGAATTTCAATAATATTTAATTTCATCTCAATAGCTTGTAGATATTGATCATACGTGTAGGTAAAGTGACTGCGGATTTTAATAGAAGCGGCAGTTTTTTTATTCATGGCCCTAAAACCTGAAGTGATGTCCGTGATCTTCTGGCCGGATGCGGCACTCATTAAAGCTGAAAATAGAATATTACCCAGCGCTTTCAACTGGGAATTGTTATAATTATTTCCGTCCAAAAACCGGCTTCCAACAACCAGGTCATGCCCTTGTTGAATTTTTTCAATCAGATGCGGAATGTATTCGGGAGAATACTGGCCATCGGCATCTGTATGGACGATAATATCACCCTCCATTTGCACACTATGGACCATCTCTTCCTGAAACGTAAAAGCAAGTCCTTGTCTTTGCTGTCTCACATAAACGAAATCAGCTGCTCTTTGGGCGATTGCCGGCGTCCCATCCGTGGATCCGTCATCATGGACAATGATAGAATAACTATAAATCGTTTTATCCATTACTTGCCGGATATCATCAATAGTCTTTTCGATATCGTTAGCTTCATTAAAGGCAGGAATTGTAATGATGACCTTTATCATTGCCCAATCTTGTCCTCATTCTTTCGCTGCTTGCGGATTAAAAAAATATTCCGGAAATACATGACAATCTGAATCAAAACAGCTATCAAAAAAACAATGTCCTTCCGGTGGATGACATATACTACAAGCACCAGGGATGCTATTAAACGAATCCACCAAAATTCGTAAGGCAAATGGCTTCGTCCCGTCTTTTCTGATTTATACCACTGGATGATAAAGCTTAATAAAAATAAGAATTGGGCCGTAAACCCCCAAAATGTCCAATAATCAACCTGGAATCCGAAAAATGTGTTCATCGTTCAAAGAATGTCCTTTTAAGAATCAACCGCATTTCCAAACATATATGATACACCCAAGGATGGACATCCAGACAGCATAATAAAGATTTTATAACTAGTTTTATTGTGTTAAAATTTACGGCAAAAGATCGTGACCTGGTGAAAAGAGTACAATATTTTTCGATGCTTGGGCCACTACCTTAATTTCAAGGAATATATTGATGGGCGTTGCGACCAATTATCCTATTGAACCGTATAATTTACTACGCAAGAAAAAATCTATCCGTCGTGATTTATTGCAAAAACCTGGTCTTTTGGACAAACGAATTGCTATTCTTGGCGGATCGACTACGGCTGAAGTCAGGGATATGCTGGAATTGTTTTTACTGGATGGCGGCATAAGACCGGTTTTTTATGAATCTGCCTACAACCGGTATTATGAAGATATTATGTTCCCTAATCCCGCATTGGAAAGGTTTTCTCCGGACATTATCTATTTTCATACAAGCAGTGTCAACATAACCCGGTTTCCTTTGGTCCATGAAAACGAAACTGATATTAAAGCGCTGTTATCATCACAGATGATGCAGTTTCAGGCCATCTGGGACCAGGTCGCCAAACAGTATAATTGTTCAGTCATTCAAAACAATTTCGAATGGCCCTACTTCCGGGCGTTGGGCAATCTGGACAGTTACGATATCCATGGCCGTACGCATTTCATTGCGGAGTTAAATGCCGGGTTTTCCACACAAGCCAGGCAACGGCGAGATCTTTACTTAAATGATATCAATTATTTGTCCGCCTGGTTCGGTCTGGAACGCTGGTATGATAAGCTCTACTGGTATTCTTACAAGTATGCGATGAACTACGAAGCTATCCCTTTTCTTGGCCAAAGTGTAGCGGCGATCATCAAGGCCATCTTCGGCAAAACCAAAAAGTGTCTTGTGCTTGATCTTGACAATACTCTTTGGGGAGGGGTTATCGGCGACGATGGACCAGATGGCATTCGCATCGGTATAGATACCCCGGAGGGTGAAGCCTATGCTGATTTTCAGCAATATGTCAAAGAACTTCAAAAACGCGGCATAATTCTGGCGGTCTGTTCAAAGAATGATGAGAAGAACGCCCGGGAAGGTTTTCTTCATCCTAGCAGCATCCTGAAGGTGGAAGATTTTTCCGCCTTTCAGGTTAACCTAGGTCCTAAACCCGAAAATATTGACACCATTGCCCGGTCTCTTAATATAGGCATGGACAGCCTTGTTTTTGTCGATGACAATCCGGTGGAACGTAACATTGTCACCTCACAGATGCCCCAGGTTTCTGTCCCTGAATTGGGGAATAATATCACCACCTATATAAACATCCTCGATAAGTCCGGACTTTTTGAAACCACCTCGATTTCCCCCGCTGATCTTCAGCGTGCGACCTTCTATGCTGATAACGCTGTTCGCCAAAAATTTGAGGGGCAATTTAATGATTATAACGAGTTCCTTCGTTCCTTGCTGATGAAGGCTGAAATCAGGCCATTTGCCTCTGCCTATCTGGAGAGGATCACCCAGCTCATTAATAAGACCAACCAGTTCAATGTTACCTCCCTGCGCTATACCCAGTCCGAAATTGAAAACATCTCGGGAAAGGAAAATTATATTACTCTATATGGACGTCTTTTTGATAAATTTGGAGACAGCGGTTTGATCTCGGTCGTGATTGGCGAGATTCGGGGACTGGAACTTCACATCGATCTTTGGCTTATGAGTTGCCGGGTGCTTAAACGTGGTGTGGAAGAATCAATGTTTGACCGGCTTGTGGCAACAGCGCAGGGCCGTCATGTTGCCACGATCTATGGTTATTATTATCCCACAGCCAAGAATGGCATGACTAGCGGGTTATTTGAGCAAATGGGTTTCACTCATGTGGGGAAAGACCAAACAGGTACTAAAATATGGAAATTGGACATATCAAAAGAGTATAACAAAAAGAATTATTTGATTGAGATAATCTAATGACCAGCGACGAAATTAGGGATAAAGTGATAAAAATATTCCGGGACGTTCTCGATGATGAAACTATTGTATTGCATCATGAGACGACCGCAAAGGATGTTGAAGGATGGGACTCCCTTTCTCATATCGGCCTCATCTACGCCATCGAAAAGGAATTCAAAATCAAGTTCAATCTGGTTGAAATCAAACCGTTAAAAAAAGCAGGTGAACTCTTCGAACTCATCAAGGCCAAATTACCATGAAACTGCATCACTTAGGCATCGCCTGTGCGGACATCAAGGAAACATTGGCGATGATAAAAAAAATGTTCCCGGTAACAGGTCAAACGGCAATCATTCATGACCCTGAGCAAAACGCTGATCTTTGCCTTGTTTCCGTTTTGGAGAGCCCCCCTTTGGAACTGATCAGTGGACCTGTCGTAGATACCCTGGTGAAAAAAGGTGTCCTGCTTTATCATACCTGTTGGGCAGTTGACGATCTGGAGGCCGTCATTGCGCGCTTCTGTGAAACCGGATGCCGTCTGATCTCAGGGCCTAAAAAAGCCGTCCTCTTTGATGACCGGCGTGTTGCCTTCCTGATAACTCCAACCGGCTTTATGGAATTGCTTGAGGTCTCGCGGTAAAATGTCACCTAAATAATTTAGAAAAATTCGTTAAATATGGCTTTTGATACATTTTCCTATTTTCTATTTTTACCCTGTCTTTTCCTTTTATTCGTGATTTGTCCTGATCGGTTTCGATGGCTATTGTTGCTCGTTACCAGCTTTATCTTTTACGCATCCCTCCAAAAACCGCTTCTCCTGTTTGTACTTCTGGCTGTTATCATTATTTCTTTCCTTTTAGGCCGGCTTATCGAGAGGACGATCACTCCTGCGGACCGTAAAAGGGTCCTTTGGCTTGGGGTAGGGGGAAACCTGTCTCTTTTGATCAGCATGAAATATCTTCCATTCTCTCCCCTCATGGCTGTGGGGATATCATTTTATGTTTTTCAGGCAATTGCTTATCTGGTTGATGTTTATTTCCGTATGGCGAAGGCCGATAACCATTTCGGCTATTTCGCTTTGTATCTCTCCTTTTTCCCAAAATTGTTGCAGGGCCCCATAGAACGCTCCGGGGACCTCTTGCCGCAGTTGAAGGCCAAATACACCTTTGACTATGACAACGTGCGTTTGGGACTGCTGCTGTTTACCTGGGGACTATTCAAAAAAACGGTGGTCGCCAATCGTCTTGCCTACTATGTGAATACTGTTTATAACAATGTCCACCAGTTCTCCGGATTACCGTTGCTCCTTTCTACCTACGCTTATGCCTTCCAACTTTATCTGGATTTCTCCGGATATACGGATATGGCGCTGGGAAGCGCCCTTCTTTTTAATATTCATTTGACCCAAAACTTCAACAGCCCTTTCATGGCCACCTCTGTCATCGATTTTTGGCGGCGCTGGAACATCTCATTATCACGTTGGGTTTTTGATTATCTATTTGAACCCTTGCAAATGAGATTCCGCAGCTTTGGGAAATGGGGAACATCATTGTCATTATTAATGACTTTTCTTCTCTGCGGAATCTGGCATGGTGCCACCTGGTGCTATGTTTTTTTTGGCCTTCTACATGGAATATATTTGTCCTGCTCGGTCTTTTATAGACCCTTCCAGAGGAAATGGCACAAGGTTTTAGGGACAGGAAAGTCTGGACTCTTAAAGGTTTGGCAAATTTTTGTGACGTTTAACTTAATATGCTTTGCGTTTGTGTTTTTCAGGTCTAATACTCTTGCGGATGCGGTTTATACAATAACAAATATGTTCACCGGCAGGAAAGACGTCAATTCCATTTTCTTCCTTTCCCAGCGAAAGGACGAATTGATCATCCTTTGCATAGTCATTTTTATCTATTTTTTCATTAGCACCCTGATAAAACGTCATGGTTTTGATTCGTTTAAGAAATTATCTGTGTTTATAAAGTGCCTGGTCGTATATTCATTAATAACAATGATATTGATTTTGGCAAAATTCTCACATACCAATTTTATCTATTTCAAATTTTAACCGGAACGCTATGAAATTTATGAAAACCACATGTACGGCGGCCCTTTTAATCATGGGTTTTGCCGTTTTCTATATATCCGTTGTCTTTGCCCTTAGCTCCATCCAGTTTGGAAAGTTGACGTTGTTGCAAATATTGACCGGGGACAGGGTTGAGGGCGGTGGGTATGACCAATCCCTTCTGCGGTTTCGTGAGCTTCAAAATAAACATCATTTAGATATTTTATTCATTGGTCCTTCCGCGACCTATAGGGGATATGATCCCCGGTTATTTCAGGCAAGAGGTCTTTCTACATTTAATATGGGATCATCCGCTCAGACGCCCATGAACACTTATTTTCTATTGAAACATTATTTGCCGATAATCAAACCAAAGATGATCATATTTGACCTTGATTTCCATGGCCTGTCCCTCGATGGATACGAAAGCACGTTGGACCTGTTGGCGAATATCCCCGTTTCATGGGAGCTATTTGAGATGTGTTGGGCTACAGGCAATCCTATTGCAGTGACCGATTTTTTGGGAAAATCCATCCACGACCAAGAATATCCATTATCAAAACTTAATCAAGTGAGTATTTACAATGAAACATACATTTCAGGCGGTTACGTAGAAACGAGTGAGGTCCGTCAAAGAAATCTTAATAATAGCCGGGGTATAATCAATGTTTTACCTGGTCAATTGGATTATTGCTCAAAAATCCTCGAATTAGCCAGGAGCCTCCATATCACCGTTATAGAAGTGATCCAGCCTTCATCAATAGACAGTTTATGGTCCATTTTAAACTATACAGATGTGGTGAACAGTCTGCGGAAGGCTGCCGGCTTATACAAAGTACCTTTCATTGACTTTAACGACATCATGCATCTCGATTCCAGGCTTGATTATATAGACATGTACCACCTCAATAAAAGAGGTGTTCTTAAATTCAACAAAAAATTAATAGAAAAATTGCTGGCAATGAAGGCCTGATTGGTAACGAATGGTCGTGAACATGCGCCTATGGCTTAGGTCTTGTGCAAAAATTAAAATCATTCTTTCTATTATCTGCCCCCTTCTGTTGGTTTTTTTGTTCCTACCGGTATCTGATCTATTGGCCATTCAAGAAATTCAAGAAAGCAGTGTCACAGGATTAGGAGCAACAAAAAATGTCCGCGCCGAGTTAATCATGCCCGGCGGATCGGGGCCATTCCCAGGGGTGCTGATATTGCATACCGCCCATGGAATTAGTAAATATGATATCGCATACGCGCGACACCTCGCCCAGGAAGGGTATGCCTGTCTTGTCCCTTATTATTTTGACGCTTATAAAATTTCAAAAAAGACGAAGATTTTGGCAATGACCGTTTACGCGGAAAATATCCTGGCAGACTTTACGGCAGAGATCCGGTATTTGAAAAACCAGCCTAAAATAAATAAAGACCGGATTGGGGCGGTTGGCTTTTCTATGGGAGGATACTGGGCTTTGGTTTTAGCAGGAATGAAAAAAGTGCAAGGGGGCGTGTCCTATTACGGAGGCATGAACGGCGGGTCGAAATACTCCAAGGTCAGGTATCATTTTGAGGATATTTTTACAAAAGACAGCAGCCCGGTACTGATCCTCCACGGTAAAAATGATTTGCTCATCAAGGTAAAATATCTCCTGAGCTTGGCAAATATGCTTAAAAAAAAGTCCTGTGTCTATGAAATGAATATCTACCCAAACGCCGGTCATAATTTTGATCGCGGTAAATCATTGGATGTGCCTGCTGCCAATGACAGCTGGAAGAGGACACTGGGTTTTTTAAAAAAATATTTGCATTAATTCTTTGAAACCTAAAAAAATTTTATTGTAATTCTATGTTAAAATAAACTCTGGTTTAAAACTACTCCGATTAAAAATGCTCGATCTTCTTAAATATAACATACAGTTTTCACGCCTTTTTTTCACAAGGCTGGATGCCTTGGCCCGCCATCGGCTGGCTTCAATCGCGGTTATAGCCTGTCTGTCCTTTGGCGGCAGCTGGTTATTTTCCGTGTTTAAAGGGACACCCGTTCCCTGGGTCCATGATGAATACAGCTATCTTCTCGCCGGCGATACCTTTGCGCACGGACGGATAACTAATCCAACACACCCCATGTGGGAACATTTTGAGACCTTCCATGAATTGATGGTGCCGACGTATATGTCCCAATATCCTCCAGGCCAAGGATTATTTCTGGCAGCGGGCCAGGTCATTTTTGGTCATCCTATTTATGGGGTATGGTTAAGTACTGGACTGATGAGTGCTGCGATTTGCTGGATGCTATACGGTTGGTTAGCGCCAAGATGGGCGTTGGTGGGGGGAATAGTCGCGGTGCTGCAATTTGGTGTATTTACGTATTGGAGCCAGAGTTATTGGGGAGGCGCGGTTGCTGCTCTGGGTGGGGCATTGGTCTTTGGAGCCTTACCCCGGATAGTCAAATATCAACGCCTGCGTGATACGGTGTTCCTGGGCTTGGGCATCGGGATATTAGTCAACACCCGGCCGTTGGAAGGAATAATATTTGGTATTCCGCTGGGATTTTTATTATTACCATGGAAGATTAAATGGCCATTATTGGATAAACGCCGGCTATTAAAGAATGCCCTCCTGCCCTTGATACTGTTGGTTTTAGCTATAGCTCTATTGACCGGCGCGTATAACAAGAAAATCACAGGCAATGCCTTTGAATTACCTTATACTGTTTATTCAAAGCAATATATGTCTATTCCTATATTCATCTGGCAACCACTGCCCCCTACAGTACATTACAATCACAAAGCTATTAATGATTTTATGAATGGTTATTCAGTCGACTATTATCGTAAGAAAAAGTCTTGGGAAGGTTTTATCCTGGATTTTTCTGAAGACAACCGCCATTTGATCATGTTCTTTTTAGGCTTCCCTTTAGCCCTGCCATCACTGGCCATAATATTTCTGATATTTTGTCACCCTAAAACCGCATGCCGTTGTTTACTATCACTAGGCATTATTTTCTTTACGATGATATTGCTGACCTATTCGGCAAAACCCCACTATATTGCTTCATTGACATGTTTTGTTGTATTGTTGATAACAACGGGCCTTAGGGCATTATATGGGTTAAGGTCCCGTCGACTGCTGGTTGGACCTATGATGGTCACCTTTTTAATAAGTTTACAATTACTGCTTAATATATTATGGACACCGGTACGTCCAGCCGTCAAGTCTTTGGCCAAAAGCACATTCTCATCATTTCAAATGAATTTGCCCCAGTCTTTCTCCCGGGAACAATTGATAAATATCCTATTGAAACGCGGGGGTAAATATTTAATTATTGTCCAATACCCCTTTTGGCATGACTCTTTTCGTGAGTGGGTCTTTAATGATGCTGATATTGATGGTTCTCCAATTATTTGGGCCCGGGATATGGGTGCTTATAAGAATACCCGGATATTACAATACTTTAAAGACCGCCAGGTACTGTTTATTAATATAGTTTGGGACATAAAGCTATACCCTTACTACGGTGCCCGTCAATAAACACCCCTTAAATCAATCATTCCTTAAAATTACTCATTTATCAATATTGCGGCCAGTATTTATTGATGTTATTTCTCATTTCTTTTAATGACTTTAGTTGCCTCGGTTTTCATTGCAATATAAATTTCACGCAATGCGTGTATTGAGTATTGCTTATAATCAGCTAAAAATTGTTTGCCTGCGGGAGAGGCATAAAAATCATCCACAGCTTTCAAGTCAGCTGAAGAAAGATATTCCGTCAATCCTTGGGCCCTCATTTTTGTCAAAACTAAAACATATTGATCACTGTTTATAGCTGCCAAAACCCGAGGCCATTGCCCCGGATGATATCTAATAATGACCCAATTGGACACCATATCTCGTGTACGATCATAGGACAGATATTGTTGAACTAATTTTTCTTTATAGGTCCTTGATGCTGAATTATCTTCCGCATCCGCGCTGATGGACACAATTTTGTCTTTATAATAGGTTAAGAAAAATTTGTCTACTTTTAGGACCACCTTGGTGTCATCTTGTTGGTCTATTTCGCCTGTTACAGTCCGGCCATCTTTTAATACAATAACTGCGGCCTGCGCATTGACAGTTACTAATAAAAACATAAGGCTTAACATAATATTTTTCTTCATCATGCCCCTCCTTTGTCATCGAGAAATATTATGGGTGACCGACCGGATATCCATATCCCAAATAACTGCAATATAACACACGCAACGGTCTTTATAGTAGGCCAATAATTTGGCGTTCTCCTTGATTCCCAAGTCTCTGGCCCAAACGACGGGAGAATGGCCGATGTCGGCGTCATTGTAGACCCATTCCCAGTGAAAACTATACCAGGGAGGATTTTTTACAATGACCAAATACTTCCCCCCCCTTTTTTTCAGAATATCAATTAATTGCTGCCTGGTAAATGAATCTGGCAAGTTCAAATTTGATATATTTACCGCTTTGGCCAATGATCTGACGAAAATAGGAGACGGGCATGTTAAAATATTGGCCCCTGCTTGGAAAATAATTAATAAAGTAATAATGATCAGCCCTATCCGCGTTTCCTTTAATTTTATTGTTGACAGGGCCCTTAAGCCTTCCGCTAATAACAGGACCACCAGACATGTAAAGGGAGCATAATAATGGGGTTTTCCAGGACAATAGATGGCGTGAAAAGCGAACAAAAACATCATCACCACAATGACTGTTGTGCAGATTCTTCTCCAATTCACCCGCATTAACATAAGCATGCTTAACGGGACAAAAGCAAGAGGATATCCAAAGTAGAAAAGGAAATTAAAACGGGCGTATGATAGTGTAGACTTCCAAAAACCTGTCCAAGTCCTTTTTATTAAAAAGCGTCTTATGGTCCAACCATATTCATATTCTTTCATGACAGCATTATTAAAATGGACGGGAGGTCTCAAAGGTTGCCAAATAAACATTGGGACAGCAGAATAAGTTTTTGTGTATACCTGATAGGGAAAAACCAAGGCATTGCCGGTTATCTGCTTGTTGTAATACCCTTCAAACCCTGCCGTCACAATCAAGCATAAGCCTAACGGTAGAATTATTTTCTTAATGAACCGGCTTAAAACTATCCCTCTCCATCTTATCTTTCCCTCCAGCACCACCATCCCTACAGGAATGCTTAACACTATCCCCTCAAAGGGCCTCGTATTTAACAGTATCGCTATCCCAATTCCTAACCAAAGTGCGTCTCTGGTCCTTTGTAATTTAAAAATCCTTGGGACAGCTCCAAACACCAATGCCCCTCCCATCGCCGCCACAGCCCCTCCCCAATAACTTTGACTCCAATATGTAAAAATACCAAATTGTAACACCGCAACCAGCCCCCCAACAAAGGCCCATCGCGGCGAGACCCAAGCATAAAGCATCCAGCATATGGCCGCGCACATAAGACCAACACTGACCCATACACCAAATATCGGATGCCCAAACAAGACCTCTCCCAAGGCCAGAAAAAAGCCCTGACCAGGAGGATATTTGGACATATAACTTGGTTTCATTAATTCATGAAAGGTTTCAAAATGTTCCCATAAAACGGGTGTTGGGTTGGTGATACGGCCATGGGCAAAAGTATCCCCTGCCAGCAAATAACTAAATTCATCTTGAATGAATGGGGTGGGTATGCCATGAATTAATGATAAAGCCCAGGAACCGCCAAATGATAATATGGCCATCATCATCATGGAAAGCATGCGTTGCCGCGCTATCTTATCTATGTGGCACCAAATACTGTTCATATTCTATTGGCGATTAAAGACAGTCAAGCTATTCAATCCTCTGACTTCCCAGATAATATTGACCAGCAGTACCTGGCGGTCTTTAAAATAATTGAATAACTTCACATTGCCCGTGACACCCATGTCCCTGGCCCATACAACGGGGGACCTATCAATATCTGCGTCATTAAAAACCCACTCCCGTGTATAACTATGCCATAAAGGATACCTCACAATGACTAAAAATTTCCCCCCGCGTTTCATTAAGATATTCTTCAATTCTTCCCGGGTAAAAGACCCTGGCAAAATGATTTGAGAGGATGAAGCGGTCATGGCTAAAGACTTTACAACTGGCAAACGTGGCGTTAAAGAGACGTTTAATAGCAATTGTAAAATGATAAAGAAAATGACCAGCGCCTCTCCGATTCTTTTTTGACGAAATCTTAATCTGAATAATGCTCTGAGGCCAATGGTCATGAACAAAACGACTAAACAGGTGAGGGGAGAAAAATAATGAGGTTTTGCGTTGCATGTCATGGAGGCACAGGCGCATAAGAGTATAAAAAGCGCCAGCACAACCCGCAGAAAATATTGCCAACGTCCCAAGAGGCAGGTCAACATGAAAACAGCAGGAATAATCAAAGGATATCCAAGATAAAATGCACTGAGCACGAAACTATCCATTTGCATATCTTTGATAAAACCTTTATACGTCCTTTTATCTGTGTAGTATACAAGCTTCCTCAATTTTTCATAATCTTCCAAAGCCTTATTTTGAAAATGCACTGGGGGGCGAAGCGGCTGCCAAATAAAGAGAGGAACTGCGCTATAGGTATGATCATAATAAATCTGCGGATAAACAGCGGCATGCCCTGTTATTTTTTTGTTATACATGCCTATACTTATAACGATGAGGCTAAGGACTAGGCCTAAGGGTAAAATAATATTTTTAATAAATCGGGACCGGGATAAAAATAACTTGTCCCATCTTATCTTCCAAGACAACACTAAACAACCCAAGGGAATACAAACCAGGAACCCTTCCAAGGGCCGGCTTATCGCCAACACCGCTATCCCTAAACCCAACCACAGGACATTCTTTAGATTTTGATATTTAATTATCCTGGGCAATGCCCCAAACACCAACGCCCCTCCTATCCCTGCCACGGCACCTCCCCAATAACTCTGGCTCCAATACGTAAATACACCAAATTGCAGCACCGCGACGATTCCCCCTACCAATGCCCACTTGGGCGCTAACCAACCGTATAGCATCCAACAAATAGCAGCGCACATCAATCCAGCGCTTAACCATACGCCATATATCGGATGGCCAAAAAGAACTTGGCCCCCCGCCAAAAATAAGCCCTGGGCAGGGCAATATTTTGACATATAGGTGGGACGTTGTAATACATGAAAAGTATCAAAAAATTCCCACATGGGATGGGTTGAGTTAGTGACCCGGCCATGGGCAAAAGTATCTGCGGCAAGCAGATAGCTGAATTCGTCTATATTATACGGGACCGGGATTCCACGGGGCAGGGACCAGAGCCAACTTCCGCCAAAAGATAGTACGGCCATCGCAACAACACAGATCACGCGCTGTCGGGCTATCCTTTCAATTTGACGCCAAACACAATGACTTGAGTTCACCTGGAATCTTTCTTTAGTGTGATCCTCATTGTTGTTAACCATGTCGATTCCCATCAACAAGTAAAGAGGATCAGGCTATGGCTCATACTAACATAATCTTAAAATAATCTAAACTACATTCATTAATTCTACCATGGGGAAGGATTCCACCCATCTACAATCTTAAGGGCGCCTTCCAAAACTTTACTTTTTATCTCAAGGTGTGTCGTTTTTATCACTTTTCTTCTGGCCCACCATGCCCCTAAAATAAATTTGCATTCGAGCAAGCTTATGTGGTATACTTCAAACGAGTCAAAAATATATTTTTCTGGTCTTGCTTAATCTTCAAATTAATGATACGTAAAAGAGGGGTAATTTAATGTTAAATAGACTGCTCCATGTGTTTCTCATCGCCATTTTTCAGGTGACTTCACTGTCCATCCCCTTTGCCAATGCGGGTGAAGGGACACCTGACTTGCCCAAACCCGGCTCCATGCTCTCTTTAAGTGCGGCCTATACTCCGGCCATTTTGCAAGGCATGACCATTGATCCCACCAACGCCCTTAAATTTGATTTTATAGTCAATAAAGGCAACAGCGATTTTGATTATGCCCAGAAAAAGCAGGAATACAAAAAATTGGTCAAATATTTTTTGGCGGCCTTGACCGTGCCCGATGAAAATCAGTGGGTCAACCTGTCACCTTATGAAAAAAGCAGGATCATTGAGAAGGGTTTCGGAACAACGGAAATGGGACGTGATTTATTGGCCCAGGATTATATTTTGAAGCAATTGTCATCCTCCTTAATGTACCCGGAAGCCGGGTTGGGAAAAGATTTTTGGAATAGGATTTACGCAAAAGCTCATGATACATTTGGGACAACCTATATCCCTGTCAATACCTTTAATAAGGTATGGATCGTGCCGGACCAGGCGCTGGTTTATGAAAGCGGCAACAGTGTTTATATTTTAAGGAGCCATTTGAAGGTGATGCTGGAAGAAGATTATATGTCCCTGGACAAACATAACGGTCTTGTCCGTAATAGTCCATCTGTGAATTCAAAGGCCCATACGATTGCCTCCCAGGTGATACGCCAGATCATTCTTCCGGCCATTGAAAAGGAAGTCAATGAAGGCAAAAATTTTGCCCTTTTGCGCCAAATCGTCAGCGGCATGATTTTGGCTACCTGGTATAAAAAAGCCTTGAAAGAATCATTATTAGGCAAGGTCTATGCGGACAAGGCCAAGCTTGCCGGAGTTAAACAGGACCCCAAGAATAATGATGCCATTTATAAGCAATATTTGATGGCCTTTAAAAAAGGTGTTTATAATTACATCAAGGAAGATACTGACCAATACACCAAACGACCCATTGCGCGTAGATACTTTGCTGGTGGAATTGTTAATCAATCACAATTGACGGTTGTTACCAGAGGTGTGCAAGGCATAGACTGGGCACAGTTGCCAGTTACTGCAGAGAGAGTTGGGGTCACACTTGCCCCTGATTTAACACCCACAATGTCCATCTCAAGAAGGGACCTCTTAGCAGGTTTATTCGCAACAGGAACATCATTAATAGCTAGAAAATCATTTGCTGCCGGTGAGAATACGTTTAGCTCAAATACAGATTTTTTAAGTTCTCCATCGGTTGATTTTTCAGGACTTTTAGGTGCTGTGAGGTCGCAATGGGCCATAATTAGGGATAAGTTTCAACAAGGACAGCCTGTTCCAACGATGTCAGCTCAAGATCTCAGGACAAGAGTATCTGCAATCAATGAATATTTGGATGCCCACCCAATTAGCGGACTTAGATATATTGCAGTGGATAATGATGGAACTCTTAGATTTACTTTAGTACACAATAAAGTCGATTTTGAAACGTTTGGCCCTGGTACAGTAATAGATTGTAGGGTTGTTAAAATGTTTGATAGTACCAGAGTGTATGTTATTGTGACTGAACACAACTTAACATCAGGTATACAGGTCCTATCGTATGGACCTTCGGGCCGTGAAGTGCCTGAATCTAACTTTTTTGACCCTTCATTTGGACGACGACCAGCATCGGCAGTCTCCTCTGCTGTCGAGGGAACTCAAGCGGGGCAAGTGGGGATTTCACAAAAAAAATCTGATCTAGCCTCAATCGCCCCACCAACCCCAAAAGGTGGTATCGACTTAAACGCGGCAAATATGGCCATGGTCATCAAACGTAATGGTAAAGGGGTCCCCTTGCCGTTTTCCCAGCAAAACATGTCCCAATTAAGCCGACTTGCCGGGTTTGATCCTATCCTGGGGGAAATAATTTCTGTCAACTTCATGCCTGTTATCAGTGAATTGAGGGCCAAATTAGAGGGAAACAAGAGCCCGCAGATAGCAAGAACTGCCATTCAGGGCATAGCACAGGTAACATAACCTAGTTTAATTTCCCATCAAAGAAAACTGCTACCCTGCTTTAATTCTTCTTCACGTAACTCCGGCACTTTCTCGAGTCAATTTGACCCTTTTCTCGACGAATAATGTTCTTTTTTTGCCAAGAACTCATCAAGACCGCCACCGCTAAAATCATCCCATTCTCAACTATCTTCTTTGATGCCTGGTACACATCCAATGAAAATATTACGTAATTCTGTAAAAAAGACGGGACTCAAAATCAAATGGATAATATGCCACTGATCAATGGATATTGTACAAATAATCCTTCACTTCTCTGTTTTCTTTGCGCCATATCACATTATCGATAAAAAAATGGTGGATATTGATAAAAACGGCAAAGATGGCCACCCAAAATATGCTTTCATATAAAGGGCCATGGGCGGTGAATGTTTTATCCAGGAACCGGGGAATGGCCACAAAACTAAGGACCCCCAAAATAACACCCATGCCAATAAAAATGGCCAATGAGACGGTGGTCATTTTATTGCACTTCACTTCATTTTGTTTCATCTTAAAAACAATGGCCATATACTGAATGGCATGCATGGCGGGGACCAGCAAGACGACTGGATGAATGAATTTGGCCGAAGGCATGTATCTCAAAAGGACAAGCCAAAAATAAAGTGGTGTCACATACCCTGCTATTCCGCTGATGGGAGGGATTATTGACTCCCGTAAGTATTTTTTAACAAGGACAAAAATAGAACATAAAAGACCAAAACAAGATAAATAAAAGAAAATCATCTGCATTTCCTTTGGAAATCCAAGGGTATAATACCACGTAGCGTAGGACCTCTGATGGCGTAAACCGGAGTTAAACATGATCCAAAGATAAGCCCATAATATATTCGCGTTCCAAATTAAGACGAGCCTCTCCACTGGGGCATAAAATATTTTTTGATAAATGGAGGTGACAATCAGCACGCCAAATCCCTGCTTGGCATAATGCCATCCTGAAATCAACAATGAAATATTGACCATAAACCCAAAAAGCATGAAGTTGTGTTTGATGTAACAATAAGAAAATAGAATGGCGAGTGTCATGGGCACAATAATGCCTGCCCAGACGTAGGGCACTTGTAACTGTTTATCCCTCCCACCACTCACCTTTTTAAGAAAATCTTGATAGATCAGCTGGTAAGAATATAGGAGATGTGGCATATTGGCCACGTAACCTATGTAAACAGAAAGGCTGACGAATACAGGATATAAATGATAGGTATGGATATGCGCCGCGGGCAACGCGAACATGACCAGCGGGAATAATATTAATGATCCACCTCCAAGGAGTATAAAATCCAGGAGGGGAGAAAAAAGGTATTTTTTATTGGTGGCATCCATCTTTAGGATCTGCTAAAAAAAGATTTTCTTACATAGGCTATCACAGGGAGCTCAATCCAGTATGTCATAATGGTGGCAACAAGGATTGAAATCGCCACCGGCACCATCAAACGCAGCCATGCGCCGGCCCCGAAGGCATATAATTTTCTAATAATAAAAAACCCCAGGTTAAAATTAATCAAGAATAAACAATAGGAAATGGAGCCTAAGAAAAGCAATGGTTTATTAATGATCCACTTTAATTTTCCATAAATAAATAGATAAAATAAAATGAGGCACCCTGCCAGAGACAACACGGAAGTAAAATCATCCGATATTAAATTTTGGACGATGAAACATAATGCCAAGGCGGCATGGCGGTGCCAGGCATCCCCTCTGGATTTAAGATAATAAAATATGATCCCGGCGTAAAAGGAATGCCAAAAAAAAAGTAATTCTGAATCGACTATAAATGCCGGCCAATGGATGTAATTAAAAAACATCACGATAAGCCCCAGCATGCCAATCGACTCAATATGTTGGAATTTATTAAATAATAACAATAGGCATATAAGCGCGTAAAATGAGACCAGAGGGGCAAGAAACCAGAAAGAATTATCAATCAGTGGGACATTAAACCAAGCTTGCAACATGGTTAAATTGACCAATGCCCCCAACAAAGCTGTTTTTTGTAAAGAATGTGTGGAAAGGACGATCAATATAAGGTCTACTATCACGGCAACAACATAGGCCGGGTATAACCTTAAAAAACGGGAAATGATAAATTCAGCAACGTTCGTTTTCTTATCAACAGTTTTTGCGATAACAAAACCGCTGATCATGCAAAAAAACTGGATGCGGTAGGCAAGCCAGGGAAAATAAAAAAGGGGCCTGGACAAGTGGGGAAACGAAAGCGCGAATATGGTGGTATAATGGGTCAACATGACAGAAACCACCCATAAACCTCGAAGAGCATCCAATTCCAAAAAACGAGTTGATATTGGCTTTGAAAGGTTCATTTTAGGCCTAAAAGACAGGTTAAATAGCGGGATTGGACCTCGCGGTCATAAAACGCAATCACTTGGGCGGCCGGCTCTTTACGCCCTAGATAAAAATAGAAATATCCTCTCGCTGTCCGCCTCTCCCCATTTTTTAGATAAAGTCCATACATCCTCTGGTAATCTTCCTGGGCCGCCTTAAACTTCTTTTCCCTAGTTTCAATATACCATCTGTTGACATAGGCCGGTATATAGTATGGGTAAATACGGATAATCCCGTCAAATTCTACCATGGCTTTTAAATAATCTTCCCCTTCGAGCAAACCAACGGCATGGATAAATGAACGCTGTAACGGAATTTGGAAATAAACATAATACCCATACAAAAATAGTAAAGATAAACCCCATGCGATGAACATTGGTTTCGCGCGCATTTTACCTATACTCTTTGGATTTGTCATTCAAGGTAAGAAAAGACGAACACAGATGAAATAACAGTGCGGGAATTTGGGCCGCGCATGCTTAATGGTCGCTGACTTCTTTTAATTGTCCTAAATACTTGTTCAGCTCTTGCTCAAAAGTCACAAAAGAAGGGTCCACGTGAGGATACATGGATGTCCGCAAAGAATGATAGAACCCGGAAGCTATGAATACATACGCATCGCTTTGACCCTGCTTAAGGACAAGGCCGGGTTTGCTAAAGACCAGGTCTACGCTATCACCACGAACCGTATGCGCATAATCCTTATCCAGGTTACGTAACTGTTTAGTCACATCCCTGCCGTTAGATTCAATGGCCGAATTCAAAGACAAGCTCTCTGTTTTAAAATTCATCGGTATAGTTTCCATAAGGCCAATATAATCTATCCAATGATGCCCCATAGATTGCAATTCTATGACCAGCTTATTTCCATGCATGCCTTTTAACGCTTGGCCTAACCCCAACTCCATGCGGCTCTTGATGTCCCGCGAATGAATGTCTTTAAGGCGTGTTGTTTTACCCTCTGTAATGACATTGACAACAATATCATTGCGCCATGTGCCATCCGGCGATGGCCTGGTCCAGGAACCAAGGACCAGATACAAATTCCTTTGATCGACACCTTGCAGGTTGAATTCCGCGTTTATTTGGTCACCTTTATTAATTTCGATCTGCGTACTCTTTCCATTAACGGATTGAAGGCAGTCTGTATCTTTGTTTAAATAACAGCTCGAAGCAGAGTCCATCTTCTTTGGCTTTACGGCTTTAATTTCATTATTTTGCCAATCAATGAACACATAGGCCTCTTGGGAAGCGATCACCCGCTTTAAACTCACCTGGTCAATCTGGCTTTCTTCCGGCTCAAGATCACTTAACCGCAGTTTAATTCCTTCCTGGGTCAAGTCCGGTGTTAAATTCAACTTGTATAAGTCTGTGCGCCTGAATTCAAAAGGGTCTCCGGAATTATTTTCATATTGCTCTTTGGCGGTTTCATAATATTTATTTGAATAGGTATGCATGACGTCATTTTCTATGAAATATTTGCCGCTACTTAAGGCAAATAAAAATGGTGTCGTAGGGCCGCCGCTATTACAATTGCTAGTCATACAGATACAAGGATCTATATTGCCCCAGCAATCGCAAGCCTGAACACCATTAATAACAGGAAAAGGAGGGCAAGATACTGCGCATGTATTATTTACACAAGTTGAACCATTTGCGCATGAACCGCAGTCGGTATTTAAGGAATTTGCATCAATGCCAGTATAAGATCCACCGTTAGTAAAGATTTTTCCACTAGGTGAAGTACAGGTGGCGCCGCAGGTGGCTTCACAGGTCCAGTTTATATATCTTTGTCCACAATCGCCAAAGCAGAATTGTTGTGTAACCCATTTGGAAGTCCCTGGTGTTGCAGGGGTCTGGAATTTGCCGCAAAAATAACCTTTAGTGGGTGTCACAGGCAATGCTTTGATCGTTGCACCGGCAGCACCAAAAAAACCATCTGTGTCGGTAAATGGCACGTTTGTCACTTTAAAAGTAGTGTTGGCAATGCTACATTTGGGATCAGTTGCGAACATGCTAAATGGCAGCGTATGCTCTTCCTTAAATTGACCTTGACCCGAAACACATTTATAAAAATCGCAAGTCGAACACGAATTTATACAACTATTGGCATCGGGTGTGCATTGGGCCCAGGCTAGGGGAGCCAACAATAAGCAGACACTGATTATAAGCCCAAACCAAAGAAACCCCCTTAAACAGTTCATTTTTGTTTTTCCAGAATTTTGACTTTATCCTGCAAAATACTGATCTTATCCTACCTTGTGTCCGACTGGGTGATCATGCCGATGTTCTTCTAAAAAGCAGAAAATAATTAATTTAAATATACCATATGCATATACCGCTTGCAATGATTTTATCAAAAACACATGCATCCTGAATTGCGAATTAGAACTGTTATTAATGTTTTTTAAGAGGGATTTTCTTATTTCTGCAGAGAAGGTCCGCCGAAATAATGGCGATAATCAAAAGGGGTCGCATCATCCGACAATAAACGTTTGGCCATCTCTAAAGCAAAGCGGATCGAATGATCTGAATTGTTATACCAAAAGGCTCCACTGCGGCCCAACAAATGGATATGCCTGGAAAATTTTTTAATACGCATCACCGCCAAACTGAAATCTTTGTGGTAATTCTTATGGTAAATTGGGTAGGTATCCAGGACTGGATTGATATGCACAGCTTCAGGGGAAGAATTACGTTTTATAAAGGATATCTCCTTTAATTCATCAATAATCCCTGGAACATATCGAGGGGCATCCTTCATATACCGGGGTTCTTTTTGGCTGTCTGTTAGCTCACATATCAAATTATAATAGCCTGTTGGTGATGTATACTGTCCAAATTCGCTCATGCATGTGATCCTGCTGATAAGGCTGTCTCCCCGGCTCACATAAACCCATTGGGCACCCTTCCTTAAAACAGTGTTGTCACGGCAAATTAAATTATAAAACACCGTATTTAAATAATGGACATGGCCTCCCTGCTCAACGATATTAAGCAAGTGATTCAAATTACCGGTCCAAATCAAATCCCCGCACGTGACTTGACGTCCTGAGGAGGTGGATATCGCTATTCCCTCCGGGATGGATTTTATTGAAACTGCCGTGTCATTCAAGGATAAATGGAACCCCGCCTGCCTCTTGCATAAGCCAAGCAATCGTTCGTAAAATCCTCCGAACCCTCCTGCGCGGGGATATAAGAATTGCGTATCAATTTTTTTAGGCAAAACCAAAGACCGCAAAAGGTCCCTTAAATTATTCGCTTCATACCTATTGTCGATGACCGTTCGGTTGATCCCTGTGGCCGCCCAATCACTATGGACATCTTCCGCTTTCCAACGCAAAAATTTTTGGGTATAAGGCTCAAAGAAAGTTTTGTATAGTCCCTCTCCATAGCGCACACGGATATAATCATGGTAGGAAGCCTTGTCCTGGACTGTTGGCTTGGTTAATAATTCGTAAAAACAATTAAACGCAAGATCCGCGGGAAGTTTGAATATGTCTTTAATGGTCAGTGGCCAGTTAAAATACCTGCCTAAAAAATGGACCTGGGTGGAACGGTTGATTTGAAGGACCTCATCCCCGATAACCTCCTGTATAAAAGAAGTCACCAAATCATCATTGGTATGAAAACGTTTGGGGCCCGTATCAAAAATATGCCCTTGATAGCAATGGCTTTTTGCCAGCCCTCCCACCCGGCTGTCCCGTTCAATCAGCAAGACCTGTTTCCCTGCCTGGAGAAACCGGTAGGCTGCTGTCAAGCCACTTGGTCCAGCCCCTAAAATACAATAATCATAATCAAACAATTCCTAACCCCCTTCTCACCCTGATTATACAAAGAAAAACATTATAGGCGAGCCACCAGCTGGGTGCTTCCAGGAATATTAGGATAAATGGTCGTTGGGATATTCGGTAAGCGATGGACTAGCCGCATTGTTGGCAGAGACGCATTCCGTTTAGGTATTGCAGGAAATCGCAAAGATCAAGCAGGTGCCAGTAGGGCAGTCTGCAATAGAGATTGAACCAAAAAAATAATGCTTTCTAACCGGTTCATTTGTGTTTTTCCAAAGATTTTACTTCTTGCTGTAAGGTATCGATTTTGTCCTCCTGTGAGTCCACTTGGACTTTTAATTCCTTGATGGACTGCAAGAGCACGGCAGTGAACTTGCCATAATCAACCGCCAGGTAATCCTTCCCCCCACTTTTAATGGGACTGACCAGTTCCGGATATATTTTTTGCAAATCCTGGGCTATCACGCCCATACTCTTTTCTCCTTCTTTAAGTCCAATGGTCGTGGCTAAATGGTTCCATTGATAAGAAACACCTTTTATTACGTCAAGTTTAGGCAAGACACCCGTCAAGGGCATTATATTCTGTTTAAACCTCTCGTCTGAAGGACCTACGTTCCCACCTGATGCAAAAATAACACCTGCGACGTCCAGCGCGTGTGTGGGAGCGACATTCCCAATGCCAACCTTAATATTAGGAGGAACTATCCAGGAAGTGTTAGCACCGTTAAAATAAAGTTGATGATTATTTCCTCCATCGTTGGTAAAATCATACCAATACCCTGCGGCTTGATTAGTGCCAATGTCCGCCTGCCAAGCTGATGATGTCAATATCATGCCTTCAAAACCTGTGGATGTGTTATACATCGTCATGATGGGGTTTGCGCCCTGCACTTCCAGCTGACTGCTCGGGCTTGCTATGCCCAGGCCAACATTACCGGTGGAACTTAAAACTAAGGGAGTACTGACGCCATTATTGGTACTAAATAAGGTATTGTTTGTAGACCGCAACACAATATCTCCGGTCGCCGCGAGCCCTGAATAACTACCGGCCGAGGTTGCCACCCCTAGTGTTCCATAAGTGCCGCCATTGCTTTTCAACATCAGCGATGGGTTATTCGTTCCCGTCAGCGTAATACCCCCCGATAACACGCTGCCAGCATTCACATTGAGAGTGCCGCCGCTATCCAGGTTCATCTGGGTGACGTTACCGCTGCGAAAATATATATTTCCTGAACCGTTGGTAGGTGTGTTGAGGTATAGATTTGTGCCATCGCCCATGAGAGAATAATTGGTACATCCTGCTCCAGAGGCAAAGGACCCTCCATTGACACCTATGGCCGAATACAGGGCACCACAGCCCTTTTCAGGACCCATAAGGATATATTTAGTACCCGACGCGGCAACGACCAATTGCGCATTGGGGTTCGTGGACCCGATGCCCACATTGCCGTTATTATCCATGCGGATTCCTGTCGTAGCCAAAGGAGACCAGGGCGCTATCACGAAATTGCCTCCAGCTGGCGTGCCATTCGAATAAATTATACCGGTATCGCCAGACTCGACGATGCCATTGGTACCCGTGCCCACGGCAGCTGTGCTTAAACTCGGGGCGATTTGAAGGAAATGCGAATCAGAGGAATTGATATTAACGCCATCATTGTGGGTAGTACCGCTGGTTGCGCTGTCATTGGTATTGACTTGCACCATATAGGCAGGAGCTATGGTCCCGATGCCGACATTTGTTTGGGCGAATACCTGGTTATAGAATCCCTGAGGAGCGGGATAATAGGTTGTAAGGGCCATCTGGCCTGCCCGCACGATGCCAGCACTGAGTACGATAAAAACTAGAGAATAGATCAAAATTTTGGGTCGGCGCATATCACCTCTCGGTGGAATAGGTTAGAAGCTAAACATCAAAAATCTAATTTAAATATACCATATCCTCTCACTTCTTTCAATTGATTCTATCAAAATAACAGAGCAACACAAATTCCCCCTTGGGCGAATGTTGGGTAAAATGTTCGATGAGCTGGCTTGCCTTGTCCTTACGTACTTCTTCGAATTTTTTAGTCAGTTCCCGGGCCACCACAATGATGGGGTCATCCCAAAGCTCTTGCATATCCTTAAGGGTCTTAAGGAGACGATGGGGTGATTCGTAGAGAATGATCGTGGTTTCTTGGGATTTTAAGGCCATCAATTTATTGCGGCGTGCGCCACTTTTAGGGGGCAAGAACCCTTCAAACGCAAAGCGATGGGCCGGAAGACCGGAAGCCGTCAAGGCGCTGATACAGGCGCTTACACCTGGAATAACAGTGATGGGGATATTATTTTCTTGGGCCATGCGGACCATCACGAAACCAGGATCGCTGATACCCGGCGTCCCGGCATCAGACACCAGGGCAATGTGTTTCCCCTCCTTCAAGAGACCCAACAGATGATCGGCCTTCCTGGTTTGGTTATGTTCAAAAAAAGAGGTCAATGGCTTTTGGATCTGGTAGGCATCCAGCAATATTTTCGTGTGACGCGTATCTTCGGCAGCAATCAAATCAACGGACTTGAGAATTTCAAGGGCGCGGAGAGTTATGTCTTTCAAATTGCCTATCGGAGTTGAAACAATATAAAGCATAAGTGACCGTCACTGAAACTACATTGCGAATTCGAGGCAATTGGGCCTATTGTCTTTGAGGTTCCCAATGGGGGTGGAGACGATGTAGAGCATTATGGTCAAAATTTATACGGATCGAAAATGACACACTTGCCGAGCGTATCGAAAGTGATTTTAAAACTGTCAAAAATATCTTTTTGTCCCAAAAGATTGATAGATGAACCTAATTCAGGTGAAAATCCTACCGTAGTCTTGACCCAAATTTTACCGATCTTTATAGGGATTTTATGGGTGTACATAGGCATATGGGCGCCATTGCCTACGAGTGCCATATGTCGTTTGCCTTTGGTATAATCAATACATAGGTCGTGGGCCACCGAAACATTAAAAATTGAAGTGCTGGCGCCACTGTCTACGTATGCTTCGGATGCGGTAATTCCCCTGGGACTTTTTAAGTGTACTTTAATAATGGGATAGTAATCATTAAAAAACCTTTTATACGAAAATCTGAAAGAACGGCTCATAATAAAAAGCCATTTTTAAACATGTCTCGGGGGGGGACGGGAAATAACATAGGGATAACACCGGGGAATTTGCGGCGCGCGCGTTCCATGGCTTTAGTACCGGTAAAAATCTCACCTTGGCAGATAACAATGGTTTTACGACCGTATTTTTTAACGATTTGATCTGCATTCTTTGCTACAAAAGTATCATTGTCTAAAATACGCTTGAACATATTTTTTCTCCAGTAAAAAAGTTGTCCGGTGGGGATGAAGACAAGATTTATGAGGATTCTATACTATGGCTGAAGAAAACTCAAACATTATTTACCGATGGGAAGGGAATAAAAATATTTATTCCACGGTGACGGATTTAGCCAGGTTTCGGGGCTGGTCCACGTCGCAGCCGCGTTTGACCGCGATAAAATAGGCTAACATTTGTAATGGCAAGACGACCAGCAAAGGGCTTAGAAGCTCGGGCGTCGCCGGGACTTCAATGACAAAATCCGCGTTTGATTTGACGTCCTTATCTCCCCGGGTGGCAATGGCAATAATATTGCCTTTACGGGCCTTGATCTCCTGCATATTGGAAGACATTTTCTCATAGACGTGGGATTTGGGATTGATGCACACGACAGCCCGGTACTCATCGATCAAGGCAATGGGACCATGTTTCATTTCCCCGGCAGCATAGCCTTCGGCAGGCACATAAGAGATCTCTTTGAGCTTAAGCGCCCCTTCGAGGGCTGAAGGATAATTGACATGCCTGCCTAAAAAAAGAAAGCAGCCAAAATGCGAGTTAGCTTCGGCCACTTTCTGGATATGATGCATGTCCTTCAAAATTTCCCCGCTGAGGGCAGGTATCTTCAGGAGCTGTCGCGTTAGTTCCTTGAGGTCCTTGGTGCCAAGGCTTTTACGCACATGGGCCAATTTCAACGCTAAGAGATAAAACATCATGAGCTGGGCGGTGTATGCCTTGGTGGAGGCGACGCCAATTTCCTGCCCGGCGTAGGTATATAAAATACCATCGGCTTCCCGTGCCAATGAGGAACCCACCACATTGCAGATAGCAATGACCTTGGAGCCCTTGGCCCGGGCCTCGCGTGCCGCGGCAAGGGTATCGGCAGTTTCCCCGGACTGACTGACGGCAATAAACAGGGTGTGTTTGTCCAAAATGGGATTGCGATAACGGAATTCGCTGGAATTATCAACTTCAACGGGAAGACGTGCCAGGTTTTCAATGATATATTTTCCAACCATGCCGGCATGATACGCCGTGCCGCAGGCGACGATCATCACCTTACGGACACCCTGAAGCACATGGTCAGATAGGCCCAGTCCCTCGAGGGTCAGACGTTTATTTTTCAAACGCAAGCTTAACATCTGCGCCAGGACATTGGGCTGCTCATGGATTTCCTTGAGCATAAAATAGGGATAGCCTTCTTTGCGGGCAGTGACCACATTAAAAGAGATGGTGTCTATTTTAGGGGTGATGTTCTTGCCATCAAAGGTCGAGAGCTTTACCTGTGACTTGGATAATACGGCGATTTGTCCGTCCTTCAAATAAATCACCCGGCGGGTAAAATCCAAAATGGCCGGGACATCAGAGGCGATAAAATTTTCTTTGTTTCCAACACCTATGACCAAAGGAGAGCCTATCCGGGCCGCGATCAACGTATCCGGATGCTCCCGGCTGATGATGCCAAGGGCAAATGTGCCCCGCAACCTGGCAATGGCCTGGCGCACGGCGGAAAGCAAGTCCCCTTTATAAAAGGAAGCGATCAGATTGGGGATGACTTCTGAATCGGTCTCGGAGACGAATTTACATCCCTTTTTTCTTAAGCTCGTTTTAAGTTCCTGGTAATTTTCAATGATGCCGTTATGGACAACCGCGATATGGTGCTTGCTATCTGTATGGGGGTGGGCGTTGCTGTCCGAGGGAAACCCGTGGGTCGCCCAACGGGTATGGGATATCCCCGCGTGGGCAAAAGGCAGGGATTCGTTTTGGATCAATTCTTCCAAATTACGGATTTTACCTTTGGCTTTACGGACGATCAGGTGGGCATCGTGGTCTAAAAAACCGATTCCGCTGGAATCATACCCGCGGTATTCCAATTTTTTAAGGCTCTCCAGCAAAATGGGAAGGGCGTCTTTGTTACCGACGTAGCCGACAATACCGCACATAAGGAAGTCCTTAATAAATAGGGACAGCTACCAATTTCTTAATAAATAGTGATAAGAAATTGGTAGCTGTCCCTATTTATTAATGCCACTAATTTGAAGGTTTAATATTAATGAGCGTGATGACTTTGTTTGAACCGTTTTTACGGCGGGTAAAATAAACTTCTCCGTCACACGCGGCGGTCAATGAACTGCGGCCGATCACATTAAGGCCACGCTTCCATTGGTCCCCTTGACGGGTCAAAATGGTACCGGATTTGACTTTCTGGCCACCGGAGACCTTGATGCCTGCTGTTTCACAATAATATTTACTTGAAATGCCCCCTACACGACCACCCATAGCTCAAATCTCCTTTAGATAAAGTACTGTAAAGCGCACAATATACACTAAAAGGCTGTTTTTGCAAAGGAAATTCTATTGATGCTTCCCTCCCCCTTGTGGGGAGGGTCAGGGAGGGGGCTATTGACATTTCCCCTTTAAAATTACACCCCCACCAAACCTCCCCGAGCAATACTATTGCAAATTTGATAGCCTGCATGCCGCAGAGAGCGGCAGGCCATCAAGGGGGAGGAAGAAAAATTTATTTCTGCCCCGCCAAAATGGGATCGATTTGGGACTTGAAACTGCTGAGGTCCCGGGAATTGGTTTTACGGCCGTTAAGATAAAAGGTCGGTGTTCCGCGCACATCGACGCTGGCACCTAACTGCATATCATCCTGGATTTGCTTTTCCCATTGGGCGTCTTTATTTTTATAATCAGCTATCAACTTATTATAATCCAACCCTAAGCTCTTGGCATATTCCTTGATCTTGTCGTCGGAAACATCTCCCCCATTGGCCAACAAGGCCTCCATCATGCCTTGGAATTTACCCTGCTCATTGGCAGCCATGGCTAATTTGGCTGCAGGACGGGCATTAGGATGAAAAGGAAGCGGGAAATTCTTAACCATGACCCTGACTCTACCAGGATAGGCAGCCATGACATCCTTGATGGCCGAATAAAAACGCGCGCAAAACGGGCATTGAAAGTCCGAAAACTCAACAATGGTCACAGGCGCATTTCTGTTGCCGAGAATGGGTGAAACGCCTTCGGGAATGGTATAAACTTTGTTCATGTCCTCGGCCGGTGGCTGTTGCGGTTGGGGCTGCTGACCGCCGCCAAAACCGTTAGAACCAATCTTGTTTTGGAGCTGTGCCAACTGGGACTGGATCGCGGAAAGATAGGGGTATAAATTATTATTGCTGCCACCCTGGGTGTTTAATTTCATTTCGATGCTTTTTTGCGCCCGTTCGATTTCGGCAAGTTTGGCATTTAAGGGGCTGATCGCGCTGTTGACCGCATTATTGATACCCATCAACAAGCCAACGCCGCAAACAGCACCAATTAGAATGACCAAAAGAATAACCGCTGTGTTTCCTTTTTTTCCCATAAGCCCCCCATTAACTTTATTGTATTATTTAGCACTTTTGTCATCCCGGCGAAGGCCGGGATCTTTATTCATATTGTCATAAGATTCCGAGCTCCTGCGAGTGTCCGGTATGAGGACCAGCTTTCTCTGGAATGACATACTAAACTGCACTAGAATGCGCCTATCCTACATCAAACAAAAAAAACTGACAATCAAATTTTATAGATTGATATGGCCGAAATGTTCCAAAATATATTTCATGTCTGTCCAACGGCGGCGGCACCCGTAAACGGCAATGATCAATATGTCTTGGCCCCGGGGGATATATCCCACGAAACAGGATTGGGCCTCAAAGGTGAACCCTGTTTTGCCATAGACATGCTGCTTCCAATTCAAAAAGAGGGTTTTGTTATGGGATTTTAGGAAACAACGACGGCCGTTGGTCGAGCAGATGACAAGGTATTTATACGTAATGGCTTCACGGAAGAAATTCTGCTTGAGCGCCTGGTCAAAAATGAGGGCCATGTCCACCGCTGTCGTATATTGCGGCCCAGCAGAGGGAAGCCCGTGAGGATTGGCAAAATGGCTGTGCATGGCCCCTATTTGCCTGGCACGGGCGTTCATCATCTCGACAAATTTACCCTCAGATCCCCCCACAGCTTCAGCCAGGACCACGGCGGCGTCATTGGCGGACTTCAAAATAAGACCGTAGAGCAAGTCCCTCACTCTATAGGTTTCACCTGCCCTTAAGCCCAGCTTGGTCTGCGGCACCTGGGTGGCGTGCGGGCTCACCATCACATATTTATCCAAGGGAAGGTTTTCCAAAACTAGAAGCGCTGTCAGCACCTTGGTCGTTGAGGCCGGAAAAACTTCGCGGTCAGCGCCCTGGTCAAAAAGCCGCTGATGATGCACAGGGTCCCAAAGCAGCGCCGTATTGGCCGTCACATGATACGGTCTCTTATGCCTAAAAGAAATACGGCCGTAAGCGTCTCCCTGCGCGGGAGAAGCCACCATGGCCACTAATACAGCGATAAGAATAAGTCGAAGACCTTTTAACATAACGTGCAATATAGCAAATAATAGGGAACAGCGCCCTATTTTTTCAATTTTTTAAATCTTTCAAATCCGTCATCCTGAGCGGAGCGAAGGATCTTAAGGTGCTTTGAGATCCTTCGCTCCGCTCAGGATGACAAGTACCGACAGGGAGCCTATCCAACGCTGCTCCTAGCCGCCTGATAAACACATTCAAGGGCCTGGGACACGGCCTGGGTGGGCATGAGCATGCTGCCTTCGGCCAGATTTACACGCCATCCTTTGGGGCTATGGGCGATCACAATGCGTATATTCTGGACCAAGGGGCCATCACAGGCAATGACGTGGACCAAGGCTGTTTTCTTTTTGGCGTCGTATAGAATCTCCTTAAAAGAAACGGCCACACCTTCCTGGGAGTAATCTTTAAATCCAAAATCTTCAGGATCAAACTGATCCATTAAATAGCTCTGCAAAGGACTGTCCTCCTTTAGGCCGACGGGAATATGCCGCTGTTTGGTTAAAAGCAATTCATAAAATTCGCTCTGACCACCGTCGACCCATTTTTGCTCGAATTTGGTGCCATAATTGGCCGCGATATTCTTAAACTCCACTCCAAAACCGCTATCGTGAATATTGTCCCGGATCCAGTCCATATAGGGATAATGGTCTGTCACAATCTTTAAACTCCCCCCATTGATCAGACGGCTGTTGAGAAGCTTTAAAAAATCCCCGGTAAAAAGCCGGTGCTTGGCATCTGACTTCTTGGGCCACGGAGGTGGATACAAGCAGTGCACCCGGCTAATTGTCTGGGGGGCAAAAAACCGCTCCAAGCCCGCCCGCGCATCCAGCCTTAAGACCCTGACATTATCAAGGCCTGTGCGGCTTAGTTTGCGCAAGGTCCTCTGGATGCGTTCACAATATTGTTCAAACCCCACGAAATTAACATGGGGACGCTCACGGCTGATCCGTTCTAGATACTCGCCATTGCCAAAACCAATTTCTACCTCTACCAGATGATTATTAGCAAAGACCGCGTGCCAGGGGGTTGGACGGCTGAGATCCGCATGATTTAAAAAAGGTTTTAATGAGACATAAAATGGCTGCTTCATGCTGAGGGCTTGGCCGAACGCACAGAATTGACCAAAGGCCAACCACGCCCAATGAGATTGCCATTCTTAAAGATCAAAGGCATCAATTCATTGTCGCTGACCACACCGTCGGGCTGGCGAATGGCTTCCACGTAATACTCAATAAGATAATGGGGGTCTTTGGGGGCCTCGGTTTTATAGGGATTCGGGATGGTCAATGGTTTGTAATCAGGCGATTGGTTCTGATACCCAATGACCAGTGCGTTTCCCATGATCTTATGGACTTCTTCCAAGCTCATCCCATCTGTCACGGCTTTAAAACCATTTTCATTCAACAATATTTCCTGCTGGGTCGCCACCTGCATGGGATTGTAAACCGCAGTCGAGGCGCAACCGGCCAACGTTAGAATTAAAAAAATACTTAGAATGCCACGCATGGAATAACCTCTTTAAAAGATTTAGTTGATTGCTCCCTAAATTTTTTATTATAATAGATTAAGGAGGGTTTGGCTATGGTCTTCTTATCAGACACTCGCAGGTGCTCGAAACTTTATTTTCTCAGACATGGGCTGGCAGGTCAGCATGGTGATCCACAATATAAGGACGACAGCCTTCGCCCCCTGACTCCCCAAGGCCGGGATAAAATGCATGGAGCTGCTCTTGGGATGCAGGCCATGGGCTTACTCTTTGATGCTTTCCTTAGCAGCCCTTATCTACGGGCCCAAGAAACGGCAGAAATTGTTGCTGAGGCTTATCACATCAAAAAGAAAGAAATCTTTCTAACCGAAAACCTGCTGCCTCCAGCATCCATTGAAGAACTCCTTAAAGAGATTCACTCCCAATTCCCCAAAGCCAAAAATATATTATTGGTCGGCCATGAGCCGCATTTATCACAAATGATTTCCACTTTGTTGGAAAGCGACAGACCGCTGCCCATTGATTTTAAAAAAGGGGCCCTTTGTTCCGTGACACTACAGCAAGCCCAGCCGCATCCCAGCGCAGTCCTCAACTGGCTGTTGACCTCGACACAATTGGGCCTTATGGCTAAAGAAAAACAATAATCACCGCTCCCCCAATGATTAACCCGGCCCCCAAGGCTACCTGCCAGGTCAATTTCTCGCCTAAAAAGAGTATCCCTAACACAATGGCGAAGGCGACGCTCAACTTATCAATGGACGCGACTTTGGATACCGGCCCCATACTCATGGCCCGCCAATAGCACAACCAGGAGAGGCCCGTGGCAATGCCGGAGAGGACCAGAAATCCCCAAGCCTTCATCGCTATCCCCTGGGGCCAGTTCCATTGGCCTTTCCAGGAAAGGATACACGCGGTCATGACCAGAACAACAACCGTACGGATAAAGGTCGCCACGTTGGAATTGACATTCATCACCCCCATTTTGCCTAAAAATGCCGTCAACCCGGCAAAAAATGCAGACGCCAACGCAAAAAATTCCCAACGGGAAAAGAACTTCATTTCAGGATGACTCCAGTTTAAAAAATGTATTCCCTCCCCCAAAGGCCCTATTCTTTTGAATTCATTAGGTTGGCTCTTTGCGAGAGGGTTCAGGAGGGGGAAGATAGGCCAATGCCCTATTTCACCCCCACCTCACCTCCCCCATCAAGGGGGAGGAATGCCTCATTTCAAATTATCCATAGTTACCTACTAAACCTGCTGGATCCAGCTTTTTAATTTATCAAACAGGATTTTGATTTCGTCCGGGGTCAACAGTTCATTAAGCAAATCTTTATTCTCAAAATCCTCAAATTTTTTATTATGCCGCCCGATGACCACAATGTCGCGGCCCACGAATTTGTACCGCCGATTGGCAGAAATGGCGAAAATGAAATTGTCCCTGTCAAATTTACCGTCAACAGAGGTCACCGAGAATGACAGCAGGAAATCATTCTTGATATAAAGGGGTATGGCCTGGTCCACGTTAAAAGAAACATCATGCGACTGGTCCCTTACAAAGGATAAGGTGTCCTGGATGTTGAGCACATGATAATCAGTTAGGTTTTTCATGAGGGCGTATTTGTGAAAACTGGGGTCTATGAGGTATATTTGGCTGTTGGTTTTATCCACTAATAATAAGACAATATGGTTCGACTGCCCTTCGGAAAAGAAACCCGATTCCGCAACCATGGCAAATTTTACCTCATAACGCGCATCCAGCAAAGGCCTAATTTTTTCAAACACATACGTCGCCAGTTCCGCGCAAAGCCCGTAACGGCCCTGCTCTAAAATAATACCTCCCTTGCTGTCATATTCATGGATATTATGCAGGGTCCAGCTCCATTTATTGAAATCAATGCTTAACGAGACCTGCGGTTTGACCATGACCGGCACTCCGGAATATTCCAGAGGTGTAATGATCTTTATGATGTCTTCATAATAGGGAGGCGCCTGAGAGGTCTCACAGTTACCTGTGCAGGAATAAAACACCATAAAAATGATGAACAGCAAAAATCTCATAGTTGATGATTATAGATGAAAAAGTCGTGACAGGCACAACTTTTTCATTAACCGTAGGGACGGACCTTGTGTCCATCGGTGCAAACTTAATATTCCCTCCCCCTTGTGGGGAGGGCTAGGGAGGGGGAAATAGCAGGAATTGTCTTAAGTTTACACATATGGGCTGTGGGTCTGTCCCCACTTTTTTAATTTGAAAAATAAGGCACTGTCCTCTATCATATGCCTGTGCAAACAGCAACCCCCATGATAAAACAGTACCGCGAGATTAAATCCCGTCATCAGGACGCCATCCTTTTTTTTCGGTTGGGCGATTTTTATGAGATGTTTTTTGAAGATGCGACCCTGGCTTCTTCTCTTTTAGATTTGGTCTTGACTTCCCGGGGGACTGATGCCTCCGGTAAAATCCCCATGTGCGGCGTGCCTTATCACGCCAGCGATAATTACATTGCCAAACTGATCAAGGCCGGCCAGAAAGTGGCCATCTGCGAACAGATCGAAGACCCCGCCCTGGCCACAGGTATCGTCAAACGCGATGTCATCCGCATTATCTCCGCCGGCACCTATTTGGATGAATCCATCGATTCCCGGTATCTGTTGGCTATAAGTAGGGGTGGAAATAGGGGTCAACTCCCTATTTTAACTCAAAATAGGGAGTTGACCCCTATTTCCACCCCTACTTCCACCCCCGTTTATGGCGTGGCCTTTATTGACAATTCTGGTGGGACTATTTTTGTCAATGAACTCTCCTTTCATCAGACCCTTGAACTTTTAGCCAAGCTGCCCATTTTTGAATGCCTTTACCCCGAGGGACAAGAAGAGACAATGAAAGAGCTCTTTGCCCATCCGCTGGTCAAGATGCGCGCCATCACCTTAAGCCCCTTGGGAGATTGGGCGTTTAACACGGAGATGTCCCGTAAAAGCCTTTGTGATCATCTGTGTACGCAATCCCTGAGAGGCTATGGCGTTGACGATTTAACTTTAGGGGTCGCCTGCGCCGGTGCTTTGCTGGAATATTTGAAGAACATGAACAAAACCAGCCTCAAGCACGTCGATAAGATCGCCCTTTACACCCAGGATGAGCATGTCTTTATTTCCCCTGCCGCGCACTATGGCCTGGAATTAGAGTCTCTCCTGGCGACCATTGATCTGACCCTCACTCCGATGGGCCGGCGGGCTTTGCGTTTCTGGTTGTACCATCCGCTCAAAGATGTGGCCGCCATCCACTTGCGGCAGGAAGCGGCCAAAGCTTTAATCCCCAACAGCCGGCTCGGTGAGTGTCTAAAGAACCTGCCTGATCTGCAAAAGGCCCTCTCTCGGCTTTCCTGCGGCTGCGGATCGATCAAAGATATTTTACAGTTGCGCCAAGGCTTATTGCGCGTGCCCCTGATTGCCGAAACCTTGGCAGGCGCCCCCAATCCACTTTTGGCCCTCCAGGACCTAAAATCCTTACGCGAATTATTGACAAAAACCATTAATCCCGACGTCCCTTTAGCCAAACCCGAAGGCAAAATGATCCAATCCGGCATTGACCGGGAATTAGATGAACTCAAAAATATTTTGGAAAACGGCAAGCAATGGCTTGCCCAATATCAAGCCGAAGAAATCATGAAAACAGGGATTGCATCGCTCAAGGTGGGGTTCACAGGGGTCTTTGGTTTTTATATTGAGGTCTCCAAAACCCGCCAAAACAGTGTCCCGGCTTACTACGTACGTAAGCAGACACTGGTCAATGGAGAACGTTATATCACGCAGGAATTGAAAGAATACGAAGAAAAATTTCTGACGGCCCAGGATAAAATCCTCAATATTGAAAAGCATCTCATCGGCCAAATGGAGACGGCGATCCTTGCAGAGGTGACGCGTTTACATGAGGTTTGCCACCAATTGGCCAACGTGGATTGCTTATTTGCACTTGGTCAGTTGTCCAACTGGGAGAATTACATCTTTCCCAACGTCAATGACTCGATGACCCTCGAGATCAAGGACGGCCGGCATCCCGTCGTTGAAAAAACCGTGACAGATAATTTCATTGCCAACGACACGCTGTTAGACACGCAAGACAATCACCTGATCATTCTAACGGGTCCCAACATGGCGGGCAAATCCACCTATATCCGCCAAAGCGCCATTTTGGTGATCTTGGCCCAGATGGGCGCGCCCATCCCCGCGGCCGCTGTCAGCATAGGGGTCGTGGATAAAATCTTTACCCGAATCGGCGCCCACGATGATATCGCCAAAGGCCAAAGCACCTTTATGGTGGAGATGACCGAGGCGGCTGACATTCTCAATAATCTCACCCCGCGCTCCCTGGTCATTTTAGATGAAATCGGCCGTGGCACATCCACCTCGGATGGGCTGAGCCTGGCCTGGGCCCTGGCTGAACACATGCACACCCAAAACGTGCGTACCCTTTTTGCCACGCATTTTCATGAATTGACAACGCTGGCGGATCAATTTAAAGGCATCAAAAATTACAACGTGGCGGTCCGGGAATGGAAGGACAAGATCATCTTCATGCATAAGATCATCCCCGGTGGCTCGGATGATTCCTATGGCATTTATGTGGCCAAGCTGGCGGGCATCCCGGAGAGCGTGATCAAACGTTCTAAAGAAATCCTCTCTGAGCTTGAAATTGGTTCTCCCAATCCATATGCTAAAGCCGAAAAACAACTCAATCTCTTTGCCCCCACCGCTCATCCAGGTATGGACAAACTGCGCGCGGCCTTGGAAGCTATCGACATCAATACCCTAACGCCCCTCGAGGCCCTGAAAAAATTGGATGAACTTAAAAATAAATTGAGTCTTTAAATGGCTCCCTCAAGAGAGTTGACAAAAGAGGCCAGTAGTATATACTTTTAGTAGTCCCAACCGCGCAGCCAAGGGGAGCCGTAGTCATTAAGCCGTCATAAGGGAATTATTCCCTCCCCCTTGTGGGGAGGGTTAGGGAGGGGGGGGATTAAATGAAAGTCCTATCGCTTAAAGTTAAAGAAGAAATTCTGCAAGAAACCGACCGTGTGGTCAAGACCATCCACACTTCCCGTAATGCCTATATCAACCATGCCCTTCTTTTGTATAATCAACTTAACCGGCGGCGTATCCTTAAAACAAAGCTGGCCCGTGAATCCAAGGCGGTGGCACATGTTTCTTTGGAGATATTGTCCGAGATGGAAAAAATCGTTGATGGCTTAGGTCATGAAGATTGAGAAATTCCATATCTACCTGGCTGATTTGAATCCGCGCATGGGCAGTGAACCGGGCAAAATAAGGCCGGTGGTTGTCCTTCAGACCGACTTGCTGAATAATATCCATCCAAGCACTATCATTTGCCCTTTAACGACCAAGGTCATCAAAGGCCCTGATATATTAAGAGTGCATCTTCCCAAGAAAGAAACAAATCTGGACCATGACTCTGATATTCTAGTCGACCAGGTCCGTGCCATTGACAACAGGCGTTTCCTTAAACATGTCGGTCTTCTAAAACAAGGACACCGGCAACGATTAATGGAAAATATTAAAACGCTTGTTTTAGAGTAATACACTGTTAAATTAATCTTTAGTATATTGTCATTCCCGCGAAAGCGGGAATCCAGTATTAAGAATAAATTTAACAATGTAGTGGTCTCATGTTAATTATGCCCAAAGTCAACATCCTCCCCCCAGATGTGATTGCCAAGATTGCGGCTGGCGAAGCGGTGGACAGGCCGGCATCTGTGGTCAAGGAACTTTTGGAAAATGCCATTGATGCCGGGGCCACCAGCATCGAGATTCATCTGAAAGACGCCGGCAAGGAATTGATCCATATCAAGGACAATGGCAGCGGCATTGGCCGGGCAGACCTGGAGAGGATTTTCCAGCGCCATGCCACCAGCAAAATTGCCGCCATTGAGGACCTGGAAGCTCTTCATTCGATGGGATTTCGCGGGGAGGCGCTCTACTCGATCGCCGCTGTCAGCGATGTGACATTATCCACACGCACAGCCCACGATGAAGCCTGGCATGTCCATATGAGAGGCGGTATCCGCCAGAAGCTGGAACCTATCAGCCTTGCCCACGTGGGGACGGATATTAAAATTGCGGAGCTCTTTTTTAACACCCCTGCCCGGCGTAAATTTCTCAAGAATAACACCTCAGAACTAAACCAAATCCTCAACATTGTGCTTCCTTACACGCTGATCTATCCGGAAAAACGCTTTGTGCTTATGCATACGGGCCGCACCCTTTTAGATTTACGCGTTGCACCCTCGCGCTTAGACAGGACGGCGGCGACACTCAATGCCCCGCTCAATCATCTGTTGGAAACCGACCAGGAATTTGTGCAGGAAAAAATCCGGGTGAGGATGATCTTAGGCGACATCAACGTCCAACGCCCCCGTCGTGATATGCAGTATATTTTCATCAATAGCCGCCCGGTCGAAAGCAGGAACCTGAATTTTAACCTCAATGATGTCTACAAGCTCATCATGCCCCCCGGGACCTATGGGACTTTTATCGTCGATATTACCCTTGACCCTGCCAACGTGGATGTCAATATCCATCCCACCAAACGCGAAGTGCGCATCAAGGATGAAGCCATCCTTATCCGCATCCTGCGGCGCATGGTGGAATACCAGTTGATGCATAAGGGACAAGCGAGAGAATTGATGACATCCCCCCGCCCTAACCCACTCCACCAGGAGGAGGGAAACAACGCCTTTAATTCCCCTCCCCTGGAGGGAGGGGTGCGGGGAGGGGGACTGCCCGCAGACCAAATAATCTTTGCTCCCGGCCAATTGCAACCCCGCCTCGCATTTCCAAGCAGCGTTAAACATATGTCATTCCAAGAAACATTCGGGGATGACAGCATGAAAGATTTTCAACTCTTTGGCGAGGAAAATTCCCTGCGTTCCAAATTCAGCCGTGCAAGGTATGTGGGGACTTTTTTGCAAAAATTCTTGTTGTTTGAAGTGGATGAGTCTCTGCTCATCGTTGACCAGCATGCGGCCCAGGAACGCATCATGTTTGAAAAATTCAAAGACCAGCTCGAGCGTGCCCAGGTAGAAAGCCAGCCCTTACTGACACCTGTGTTGCTTAAATTAACCCCTCAGGAAAAAATAGCGTGGGAAGAATTACAGGAAAAACTTGGGGTGGCAGGCATTGAAATCACCCAGTTTGATGAAGACACAATCGCGATCCAAACCCAGCCGCTACTGCTTAAAAATATCGAGACCGTGGTGCGCACCCTCTTAGCCGGTGGCGAGGCCCCGCGCATGGACCATACTTCCCTCGCCCGCCGCGCCTGCAAAGCCTCGATCGTCGCCGGAGATAAACTTGACAGCACCCAGGCCCTCCACCAGCGCCAGGAATTGCTCAAATGCCAAGACCCCTTCACCTGCCCCCACGGCCGCCCCATCCTCATCGAAGTCA
>CAZKUL010000003.1:0-48049 GCA_964555945.1 uncultured Planctomycetales bacterium | reverse complement strand
TAAACGATGGCTTCTTTGTTTTCTAGTAGATCGCAATACCAAAAAGCTGTATCTTCAGTCTTGCAGCAGATGCAGTCCATTTTATCATCTTTGACTTTTGGTTTAGCGTAGGTGCGTCGGACCTTGTCTCCGATGCTGAATTCTACCGGGGCTTTGAAGATGGGGCCGTCGAAGGTGAAGGAGTGGAATTCGCCGTTCTCGCCGCAGGGGTCAACCTTCGCGGGCAGGTCTGCCAGCATTTGGTCATCGATCAGGCGCCCACAGAAGGAGGCGTTCAAGCAGCTTTCATCGATACACACTAAAATCGATTTAAAGCCCAAATCAATAAATTCACGGGCGAGCTCTGTGGTAGTTCTTTTCCAAATGGGGAATACGCCTTTGAGGCCAACTTCGGCCAGGCGGTCTTCGCGGTATTTCCTTAAATCTTCGAGAAAAATGTCACCAAATATGGAATATACGATGCCTTCATTCTTGAATCCCGTCAGGATCTTGGCCATGGCAGCATCATAGGCTTCCATGGTGGGCATCGTGGGCATATAAATGATCTTCAACGGGATCCCAATTAGATCAGCCTGGCGCTTTAACAATGAGGTCCGCACCCCGTGCATAGATATGCGGTCGAATTCTTCACTGCAGGAAGTCACCAAATATTTGATATCGTACTTTTTCTCTTTAAGGACGTGATAGAGCGTCAACGAAGAATCCTTGCCCCCGCTCCAATTGAAGATCGCTTTATTCCCCATTGTTCCCCCTACGTTATTCCTGGATATAGTCTTCCTTGCCCAAAAGGGCGAATTCAGCTTTTTTGAGCTCTTTTCCCAAATAAGCAGCATGGTCTTTGCGGCTAAACCATTTCACATGATGTTTTTTTTCATATTCAAATAAGGTGTAATAAATGTCTTGGGCCTTGGGGCCGCGAAATACTTTGATGACCGTGTGTTTCTTGTCACAGACAGCGACTTCGATCAGGGAACTTGGCACATCACAGCGAATAAGGACATAGGCCCCGGTGGGGTCCCGTCGAAAATCTTTAATGGGGTCGTAAGCGGGACAATCAATGATTTCCAGGTCAGGGGCCAGTGACTGTTTGTGCCAAACGTAATTTTTCATTTGTCAGGACGGACGCAAGTTTTTAAGGATGACGTCAACAGGATGGATCTTATTCAGGGTATAAAAATGGAGACCAGGAGCCCCGCCATCAAGGAGCTGTTGGCTCTGTTTAAGACAAAAGTCAATGCCTGCGGCCAATGTCTTTTCAGGGTCCCCAGAGAGGGGCTTGAAGATATCATGCACCTCTTTAGGGATGGAAGATCCGCACACGGCACAGAAACGCACCAGGGCAGGGTAGTCCGTGATAGGCAGGATTCCCGGGATGATGCGGCTGCTTACCCCCAATTGTCTCAAGCGTGCGACATAATCAAAATAATCCTGATTATTGAAAAAAAGCTGCGTGATCACATAGTCGGCCCCTTGGTCGATTTTATTCTTCAAATAGTGCGCGTCAAGATCACGGTCGGGGCAGAGCACATGCCCTTCGGGAAAACCTGCCACCCCAATGCTAAAATGGTCTTTGAAGTGCTGCCGGATAAAAGCGACCAATTCAGAACTGTATTTAAAGTTATCTTTCCCTGGCATCCACTGGGGATCGTCGCGAGGCGGGTCTCCACGCAGGGCCAGCACATTGCAAATGCCGCGCTGTTTCATGTCCTTTAAGATATTTTTAATTTCATCTTTGGTATGCAGGACGCAGGTCAGGTGGGCCACGGAGGGAAGGTGATGGCGATGTTGAATGTGCTCAACGATCTCCAATGTCTTCTCGCGGCTGCCTCCGCCGGCACCATAGGTGCAAGAAATAAAATCAGGCTCCATGTCACAGAGTTGATGCACGGTGGCAAGGAGTCTCAAATAACCTTCCTCTGTTTTCGGAGGAAAAATTTCAAAAGAAAAGGTCTGTTGTTGATGGGCAAAAATGTCAGTGATTTTGGGCATGAGGCACATTATATATCAATTTATTTCTTTGAGGCAAAAATTTGATTGATACCTAAGGCTATGCCAGCCAAATAGAGCGGCGCCAGGGGGAGCGCGTAGCGGGTGAGGATAAAGAAAAAGGAGAAGAAGAAAATATAGAGAAATATCAACAGACCCATCACAAAGACAAGCGGAGGGCACGTTGCACTTAGCATTTGCCGCCATAGCGAGAATACCGCGATCCCTGAGATCAAGGCGAGCCAAAAGCGCAGGGCATTATTGAATAGTTTGATATCGTAGATCCTTTGCAGCCAATGAGGATAACCCACAAATCCGATTTTGGTCGATTCCCAGAAGAACATTTTTAATCCCTCGGTGAGGGTCAATAAGGCGTATTGAAACGGGTTATGCAGGGCTTTGGATGCCGATGCTTTGAGTAAAGCCGCATTTAATTGTTCAGAAGACAAATGGTGGTTGGCTAATTCATCTTGCTTGGCAAAACCTAATTCATCGGATTTACGATAAGACCAGAAATCACATTCTTTAGGCCCAAAAAGGCCGTTACAAACACCTTCACCTGGAACAAAGGCCAGGGCTTCTAGAAGTCTTTTGACGGTCAATGGCTCCATCCGTCTGGCGGTATTGCCATAAAGGGCCCAAGAGCCGCGGTTGGTGATGACAAAGTTACCATTATATTTAAAATTGAGCCATTTATAAGCGGTGATAGGCCCATAGAAACAACCGATCGCGGTCAGAAGGCAGAACATGAACGGGATTATTTTTTTAAAATCGTTGTTGCAGCTTTTGAGGACTGCCGCAAAGAAGAAAACCAAATAAACCGGCGTAATGCATTCAAAAACGGCTTTGACGAAGGTAACGGCCGAGAGTAAAATCCCCAACAGGGTCCCAAAAACAAGGGCCCGAAACCATTTGTTGTGTTGGATACTGTCCCAAGCCAATACACTCGCCAGGACAATGCCCAGAATGATTGGGAATGCCGCGATTTCCGAATACAAACTAAACGCCGCATTATTGAGGGCCGGAGAGAGGGCAAAATAGATCAGAACAAAAGCACAAATGCCATTACGAATATTCAACAGGCGCAGCAACTGATAGGTTAGCACCTGTGTTAAAAGCATGAGGATAGCCCCCAAGAAGGCCATGATCTTAACGAAGGCCATCCCTGTCAAGTTTTGTATCCCCATAGCGCCAGCCACGAGTAGCGGATAAATAGGTTCGCGGTTAGGGCCTGTTTGAAAATACGCGAGCCAGCCCTGGTTTAGGATCAGGCGACCCAGGGATTCATAACCCAGGGAATCAAACACGATGTTCATCTGCGTCGTTAACCCTAAGTACAGCCAGTAGATAAGGGATAAAATGAAGACGGTAATAATAAGCGGAGAGTAGGGTGGTTGGCTCAATTTTTTAGATTGCATTTGCATAAGATATCTTTTATCATTGACTATCTTACATGGAAAATAAGAATCTTACAATAGACATAGTCAAAGGCATTGCGATCCTCTTGGTGGTTTATGGGCATGTGATTGAACATAGCATGGCGCCGTGGCAGCCCAAAGATTTTTTCGAAAACCCGGTCTTCAAGATCATCTACACCTTCCATATGCCCTTATTCGTTTTTATTAGCGGCTATCTGATGGCCGATAGTTTAAAAAGGCATAGTGTGCGGGATGTCATTCAATCCAGGTGTAAAAGCCTCCTTATCCCTTTTTTATTTTTATCTCTTCTGGGCACTCTGGTGGCGTGCCTTCTGAATATCATTTTCGACAATAACTGTAAATTCGACCCGCTGGGGGTTGTGGCCACTCAATTGTTCCTGGATCCCAAGGTTTGGTTTTTGTTTACCCTATTTATGTTGAGCTTTTTATTGTTGTCTTGTGCGTATTTAGAAAAGTACTTGGGTGTCATTGCCTTTGGGGTCCTGTATTTCCTGATCATGAGTATTCCCTATCACGACTACGGCGCTCTTTACTACATCCAGTGGTTTTATTTGTTTTATGCCGCAGGTTATTGTTGGAATAGAGCTCACCTCAACATTTCCAATAGGACAATTCACACATGGATATGGCCATTGTCATTGATCGCCTTTTGTGCCCTGCTGCCCTCTTGGAGAATTGATGATTATATTTATATCAACAAAATGCATGTTCTATCTCAACCCTATTACTACGGGCCATTGAGGCTGATCTACAGGTATATCATGGGATTTTTAGGGATCACTCTTGCGTTTTATTTAGGCGCCTATCTTTCAAAGACTAAAATAGCCTCGCGGCTGGCAGAAATTGGTACATATTCCTTGGATATTTACATCATTCAGATGTTGATTCTTGAGGGAATATACCCGAGAGTGATATCTAAGGCGGCCATTCATCTCGATTTCAGTTCTCCCTTAGTTCTGTTCGTGATGGCGCCCTTAATAACGGTGTTTTTTGTAGGGACATCCATGCTGATATCAACAGTCTTCGTGAGAAGCAACCATGTATTAAATACGCTGCTATTGGGCGGCCGGGCGGTGGTGCCAGCATGATGAGACAACAATTAGCCAACCACTATGATACGCTGGCTTCCCGACGGGATGAATTTCGCCGCAAGAACAAGTATTATTATGCCCAATTAGAAAAGCAATACAGGTATTTTGTCCCTGAAGGCAAAAAGGTCCTTGAGATTGGCTGTGCGGCCGGGGACTTATTGGCCGCGCTTAAGCCCTCCTACGGGATGGGCGTGGATATAAGTTCCAAAATGATCGCGGCCGCGCAAAGCAAATATCCTACGTTAAATTTTACAGTTGGGACCATCCAGGACATTGCCATCGAGGAAAAATTTGATTATATTATTTGCTCAGGGCTTCTGGGTGAACTGGAGGACATCCAGGCCTTCTTGCAGTCGCTCAGACGCTTGTGCACGCCGGATACGCGGATCATTATTGAATATTACAGTTATTTGTGGCAGGCCCTGTTAAAAGTTGCCGAGCGTCTAGGCCGCAAGATGCCGCAAGAGGAGCAAAACTGGCTGACCTTTAGTGATATCTGTAATTTTTTGAATCTAGCCGGATTTGAATCCGTCAAAAGCGAGCGTTCGACACTCTTGCCGTTCAATATTTGGGGAATCAGTTTTTTGTGTAATAAATACTTGGCCAGGCTTCCTTTATTTAACGCCCTGACCCTGAATCATTTCATCATCGCCCGTCCCTTATTTGAACACACCAAGGAATACACCGTCACCATTCTGGTACCCTGCCGCAATGAAAAGGGCAATATCGATCAGGCCGTCAGCCGCACGCCCCTATTTGGCGCTCACCAGGAATTTATTTTTGTGGAGGGGCATTCTCACGACGGCACCTATGAAGAAGTCGAAAGGATCATTAAAGCTTATCCACATAAAGACATTAAATTATTCAAGCAGCCGGGCAAAGGCAAGGGAGATGCGGTCCGTTGCGGCTTTGCTAGAGCCAAAAGTGAAATTTTGATGATCCTGGATGCGGACCTGACCGTGCCGCCTGAAGAAATGCCCAAATTTTATGAAGCCATCAAAAGCGGCAAGGGCGAGTTTATCAACGGCTGCCGCCTGATTTACCCTATGGAAGACGAGGCCATGCGGTTCTTGAATTTGGTGGCCAATAAATGCTTCGGTTTGTTTTTCTCCTGGCTTTTAGGCCAGCGTTTTAAAGACACTTTGTGCGGCACCAAGGTGATCTTTAAGCATCATTATGAGGAGCTTGTCGCTAACCGCCATTATTTCGGCGATTTTGATCCCTTCGGCGATTTCGATTTGATTTTTGGCGCCGTAAAATTGAACTTAAAAGTCCTTGAGCTGCCCATCCGTTACAAGAGCCGCACCTACGGAAGCACTCAAATCCAACGCTTCCGCCACGGCCTTTTGCTCCTTAAGATGTGCGGCGTTGCCATGAAGAAGATCAAATTCATCTGAGCTTTTACTAGGACGTCATTCCCGCGCAAGCGGGAATCCATTTAATAGACTGAGATATCTTTCGCAGGAGAGAACGTAAGAATATATTTTTTCTAAGGCCGGACGCACGACCCCCATCCCCACAATCTCGGCACTTCGGGGCTACTTTGTAAGCAGCCCCTGCGCGCCTGTGAGGTAACAGGCCTTAGAAAAAACATATTCTTACATTCTCTTAGCTATAGATCAGAAGAAAATTGTGTCCGATATATTGACGGAAAACGGTTGCATTATAGGAGTAAATAATATTGAGTAGATTATGAAAAAATTTGAATCCCTCATTATGGCAACATTGATCTTCCTCGGATGCCTTGGCGTGGGGTTTGGGATGGCCACGCATAGGGCGTTGTGGAATGATGAGTATTATTCGCAGGTGTCCAGTGTTTATGGTACATCCTACAAGGACCAATTCTTGGGACATATCCCCGAGGGAGGTAATGCGCCCCTGTTTTATACGCTGCAGAAATTATTTTTGCAAGTCATCCATTACCAGGTCCCAACACGATGGCTGCAGTCGCAATGGTCTAATGATGCGGCTTCTCAGATGATATTGCGCATCAACCCCGTTGTGTTCATGTCCTTATCCGTGGGCCTGGTGTTCTATTATTTCTGCCGCAGATATTCATGGGGCATAGGGCTCTACAGTTTGTTTATTTACCTTTCGGCCTACATGCTGTGGGCTTACTGGGCAGAGGCAAGACCGTATGCCTTGGTCGTATTTTTAACCACCGTGCAGTCAGTCATTCTGCTGCAGAGGATGGATCAACAACCACACCCTGATCAAGACCGTGCATGGCTCCTGTTAGCTGGCACCAATGTTCTACTCAGCATGACTTCTATTTTATGTTTAGGAGAGATAGCAGCTGTTTCTATATTATGGTGGGTACTTAAAGAACGGGACTGGAAAAAATATCTCTTGCTGACAGTAATTCCCATTGGGATCACCTTATTTTATTACGCCCATGCGCCCAAGTATCCGTTTTTCTTCGGTAGTTTGAGTCCCGAGCAGCTTATCCGTGATAATGTATCCAGGCAAAATCTTGATATTGTGTTTATCTTTCTCTTTTTTCTAGCAACCTATGGGGTGGCGCAAAGAAATACCTTGATTCGATATTCACCGAGCAAGGAAATCTTGAAACCCATGGTGTACCTTATCTTTTTGGGCCTCGTTCTGGCCTTCACCGGCGTCCTGCTTTGGCTGTTTTCCCTGCGTGCGACACCTGGCAAAGGATTTCCCATCACAAGCCGCTATTTCATTTATCTGACGCCTATCGGCGTTATGGCCACCACCATTTTGTCCGTAACGCTTATTAAATCGTTGAGCCAATATCGTGTTATCCAAGGTATGCTGGTTCTTCTTTTTGGATTCTTGCTGGTACAGCATTGTCTAAAAAATGTACCCAAAGCCATTCATGGACTCCTTCCACACAAAGCGGAAGCATTTTTATTGGAAACACACAAAATCTAAATTATATTGACATAATGGTGGACCTTTATATAATGTTCACAAATTGAACATTCCTATGAAAACCCCTGAAGATTCCTTAAACGAACGTGAATTTGAATTGATCAATATTGTTGGCGGAGAACTGGGTGCCAATCAACGAGATCTGTCTAAACAGTTGGATATTTCCCTGGGGATGACCAACCTTTTAGTCCGTCGCCTCGTGGCTAAGGGCTACATTCGCATCCGTCAACTGAATAAGAAGAAAACGGAGTATATCCTTACCCCCAAAGGGTTTAGCGAAAAGTATCTCAAATCTGTTCACTACACCCTTAAGACCATCCGTTCCATAGGGTTAATTCGAAGCCAACTCAATGATGTCATTGGGCGTCTGTACGAACAGGGAGAACGGTTTTTTTTGATCTTCGGCAATTCCGACCTGGCTGAGCTGGTGGAAATGTCCCTGAGACAGCCCCAGTGGGCGGGCGTCCAATTTAGCCGGGTGGAACATGTACCGGAGCGGCCCGAAGGAATAGTTTTTATCTGCCGGGAGCAAATGGATGCCCAGCAGTTCCAGACGGCCCGCCACGTGGATTTAATCAAGGAACTGGCCAATCAGAAGAACAACGAATGTGTAGAAAGGTGATGTGCATGGGAAAGAATGTCTTGGTCACAGGGGGAGCGGGATTTATTGGCAGTCATTTGGTCGACCGGCTATTAGCGCAAGGTCACCAGGTCACTGTCATTGATAATCTTTCCACGGGGCGTATGGCCAATGTGGAACATCTGAAGAATAATGCCCAGTTTAAATTTATTAAGGCAGACATTATTGATTTTGACCAGATTCAACCCTATTTTAAAGACCAGGCGATTGTCTATCATCTAGCGGCATTGGCTGATATCGTGCCCTCGATCGTCAATCCCAGAAGCTATTATGCGGCGAATGTTTTAGGGACGATGAATGTGGTGGAAGCCTCCCGGCTCAATAAAGTCGGAAAATTGGTTTATACCGCCTCATCCTCATGTTATGGCATTCCCTCTAAAGAACATTATCCTACTGCTGAAACAACACCGATCAATACAGAATACCCTTATGCCCTGACTAAATATCTGGGCGAGTGCACGGCATTTCACTGGGGAAAAGTCTATCGCATTCCGGTGGTGTCTCTGCGGTTATTCAATGTGTACGGGCCGCGCTCCCGCACCTCGGGCACCTATGGGGCCGTGTTCGGCGTTTTCCTGACCCAAAAATTGAAGGCCAAGCCTTTTACCGTCGTTGGCGATGGCACGCAGACCCGCGATTTTATTTATGTCAGTGATGTGGTGGAAGCCTTTGTGGCGGCCGGTCAATCGTCCGTCGACCAGGAAGCCTTTAATGTTGGCACGGGCAAGCCCCAAAGCATTAACAAGCTGGTCTCCCTGCTCGTGGGCGAAAAAGTGCATATCCCCAAAAGGCCGGGAGAGCCGCAGTCTACTTGGGCTGATATAAGCAAAATCCAATCCCAGTTAGACTGGCGGCCGAAGGTCTCATTTGAAGAAGGCGTGCAAAAAATCTTAAAGCATATCGATTATTGGCGTGAAGCGCCGGTATGGACGCCGGAGAGTATTGAGGTGGCAACGCAGGATTGGTTTAAATATTTGGTTAAGTAAGCCATCGAAATATTTAACATGAAAGGATAATCTTAAAAATGAATCCATTTAAAACGGTTCTTGTGACAGGTGGCGCGGGTTATGTGGGGGCGGTCTTAGTCCCGAAACTTTTGGATAAAGGTTATCGGGTCAAAGTCCTGGATCTTTACACTTATGGCGAGGATGTTTTTGATGAAATCAAACCCAACTCTAATTTGATTGAAATCAAGGGGGATATCTGTGACCAGGACCTATTGAGAAATTCCCTCAAAGGCTGTGATGCTGTCATTCACCTGGCCTGTATTTCTAACGATCCTTCTTTTGAATTAAATCCGGGTTTAAGCTTAAAAGTCAACTATGAAGCATTTGAGCCACTGGTACGCATCAGCAAAGATCAAGGGGCCAGACGGTTTATTTACGCTTCCACCTGCAGTGTATACGGGGTCAGCGATGCGCCGGAGGTTACCGAAGACCATCCCTTGCTGCCGATCACGGATTACAACAAATATAAGGGCATGTGTGAACCTATTTTGGCCAAATATCAATCACCAGACTTTACGACGATCACCATCCGTCCTGCCACCGTGTGCGGATATTCTCCCCGGCAGCGTTTTGACCTGACAGTCAATATTTTGACCAATCATGCCTACCATAATAACCGCATCAAGGTCTTTGGAGGCAAACAAGAGCGTCCCAACATTCATATCGGTGACATTACGGACCTTTACGTGCAGCTATTGGACATGCCCGACGCCAAGATTGCCGGTAAAATTTATAATGCCGGGTACCAAAACCGCGCCGTGGGAGACATTGCCCTGATTGTGCAGAAAATAATGGCCCAGGAATTCCCGCAACGGCCGCAACCTACTATTGAAACCCTGCCTTCGGATGATATCCGTTCTTACCGGATCTCTTCCGAAAAGATCAAAAAGGAATTGGGTTTTGTGCCGCGTTTTACCATTGAGGATGCCGTAAGGGATTTAATCAAGGCTTTCCGGGCCAATAAATTCCAGGATGCCATGAACAATCCCCGTTACTTTAATATCAAGATGATGAAATCCCTGGAAGTGCATGTTATTTAATTCATTTGATTATTTAATATTTTTCCCGCTGGTGTCCATGGCCCATTTTGTCTTGCCGTTTCGATACCGGTGGCTGTTCCTCTTACTGGCCAGTTGCTATTTTTATCTGGCCTTTATCCCTGTCTATATCCTGGTTTTGTTTGCCTTGATTCTGGTTGATTATTTTATGGCCATAGGCATAGAACAATCCATAGGGCATCAGCGGAAGATTTTTCTGGTGATAAGCATTCTTTCAACGTGCACCATCCTTTTTGTTTTTAAATATTTTAATTTTTTTAATGCCAATTTCACAGCTTTAGCACAGGCGCTGCATTGGAATTATTCCATTAAAAATCTTTCTTTGATTTTACCGATAGGCCTGTCTTTCCATACGTTCCAAAGCCTCAGTTATGTTTTTGAGGTCTACCAAGGTCGTCAAAAGGCGGAACGGCATTTGGGGATCTATGCGCTGTATGTGATGTTTTTTCCCCAGTTGGTCGCGGGGCCGATTGAACGGCCCCAACACTTATTGCCGCAATTTTATAAGAACCACCGGTTTAATTATGAACGCGTTACGGAGGGTCTCAAATTAATATGCTGGGGCTTGTTTAAAAAGGTCGTGATCGCAGACCGCCTGGCGGTATGTGTCAATACGATTTATAATAACCCCACCAGTTATAGCGGACCTTGCCTTATATTGGCCACGGTCTTTTTTGCCTTTCAGATCTATTGTGATTTTTCCGGATATACGGACATCGCCATTGGTTCCGCGCGTGTCATGGGATTTGAGTTGATCCAGAATTTTAATAATCCTTACAGCGCTGTTTCCATCCGTGATTTTTGGCATCGATGGCATATGTCTTTGACCACGTGGTTTAGGGATTACTTGTATTTTCCTTTGGGGGGCAACCGGGTTTCAAACCAAAAAATCTATTTTAATATTATGCTCGTTTTTATCATCAGCGGATTGTGGCACGGGGCCAACTGGACTTTTTTGATTTGGGGCGTGCTGAACGGATTTTATTTGCTGTTTTCTCTTTGGACCGCCCCTATGAGGGAAAAATGGGCCCAAATGACAGGACTTTCAAACCACCCTGGTTTTTATCATGTTTTAAAAGTGTGTATCACGTTTAGCTTGATTTGTTTTTCATGGGTATTCTTCAGGGCCCGGAATATTCACGATGCCATCTATATTGTGCGGCATATGTTCGATTTTAGCCATCTCCCTGAATTGATCCAAATGATGCGGGTTAAAGCGGGGGCCGAATGGTTGTTGGGCTTAAGTAAGGCACAGATTTTCTTGTCTGGACTATTGATTTTATTTCTTCTGTGGGCTGATCGTATCCAGGAAAAATACGGCTTTTTTAAAGCTATCGCGGCTTTGTCCTATCTCAAACGTTGGGGCTTGTATTATTTATGCATGTTCACTATTATTTTTTTAGGGCGATTTGAACAATCTCCGTTTATTTATTTTCAGTTTTAGTCTGATGGGTCTTATATGAAAAAATTGGTGGTCAAAATTTCTTTATTATTGCCGTTCTTATTTTTGCTTATCGGGGTTAATTTGATCTCTGATCCGGCACGGATATTTAAGTCGAAAGAATATGAAAGGAAAATAGCCGATGCCTTGATTGCCGGACATGTCGTCACTGATTTAGAGAACGTAAATTTTGATGACAGGGCTTTAGAGAAATTCATGATCCAATCATTGAAAGGGAATATAGACATCGGTGTTTTTGGGTCGAGCCGGGTCATGTTCATTTCTTCTGCCATGTTCCCGGGCAAGAGATTGTTCAACAACGGCCTTTCGGCATCATCCGTGGAAGATTTTGTTTGTCTTTATGAAATTTATCGGGAGCAGAAAAACCTGCCTTCAACTATCATCATAGGTGTTGATCCCTGGGTCTTTAATAAGAACAATAATTGTATCAAGTGGCATTGGTTTGGCCAATATTATGATTCCAAATACATCAGTGCCGGTTCCAGGAATTTCTATGATTTGAAGATAAAACCCCAGGACATTGTTCCCTACAACTATCAGCAATTGGTTTCTGTGAGTTACTTTCAGGCGGGCCTCCATAATTTTATTCCCTTGCTCGTCGGTTTATTTCATAAGCACCCATGGTTTACCCTGACGGACCGCAAATGCAACAAGGAAGAATCTTTATTGCCTGACGGGTCAAGGACATTTACCCAAAAAGAAAGGGAAGTCGCCGTGGATGATGTGAGAAAAGAGATACAACGGGGCACGGATGATGCGCCCTATATTTCCGGGTTCTTTGCCTTAGACCCGGATTTAATGCAAAAATTTGTTGCGCTTGTCCAGTTGATGAAAAAAGATGGGGTCAAGGCCATCCTTTTTCTCCCGCCGTACCATCCTCTGGCGTATGATTATTACATGCATTCAAATGAGTTTAAAATCATCAACGACGTGGAAGGTTTTTTGAGGCATGTTTCAGCCACGTATCAATTGCCATTGGTAGGGTCCTACAACCCTCATCAGTTATCTATCCCTGAATCTTCGTTCTCGGATGATATGCATTTGAGGGACGATACGGAATTAAAAAGGATTTTTTCTCCGGTATTGACAGAACCTGGTTTGATTTGAGGGGGAATAATACGTATGGATGAGAAGATAAGTAGGAAGATTTTACCGCTTAAAGAAATCGCTAAGCGCATCGAGGGCCTCAAAAGTAAGGCCAAGCGTGTGGTCCAATGCCATGGGGTGTTTGATATTGTCCATTTGGGCCATATCCGTCATTTTAACATGGCGAAGAAAGAGGGGGATGTCCTTCTTGTGACCCTGACCGCGGATAAGTTTGTCAAGCGGGGTCCCGGCCGGCCCATTTTTAATGAACAATTACGTTCCGAGTATCTGGCTTCCCTTTCAATGGTGGATTATGTTGGGATCATCAATGCCGATACGGCGACCGAAAGTATTAAGATCCTAAAACCGGATTTTTACGCCAAAGGCATTGAATACAAGAACCATCAAAAGGACGTTACCGGAAAAATTTCTGAAGAGGAAGAAGCGATAAAGTCGGTCGGAGGGAAGATCATTTATACGGATGATATCACATTCAGCTCTTCCCAAATGATCAATAGTTACCTGGATGTTTTTCCGCAACGCACCGTGCGTTATTTACAGGCCCTTGGCAAACGCTACCCCATGGAAACCATTGTGGATGCCATTGATCGCCTCAAAAAACTTAAGGTGCTTGTGATCGGAGATACGATCATTGATGAGTACCATTATTGTGTGCCTATGGGGAAATCCTCCAAGGAACATTTGGTGGTCAACCGTTATACCTCCGAGGAAATGTTTGCCGGAGGCGCCTTGGCCACCGCTAACAATGTGGCCAGCATCTGCGGAGAGGTGGACCTGGTGACCGTTTTGGGCAGCCGGGATTCCAAGGAAGATTTTATCCGGGGCCGTTTGTCCCCGAATGTTAAGCCCCGTTTTTTCTATCGTCCGGATACGAATACGATTATTAAGCGCAGGTTTGTGGGGGAAAATGCCAATCGCAAGCTTTTTGAAATTTGTTATATGAAGGACAATGATATTGACAGGCGTGAAGAGACAAAGATCACCCATCATTTAGAAAAGGTCCTTGGCAAATATGATTTGGTGGTTGTTTCTGATTTTGGCCATGGCTTATTGACCAAAAGACTCATTGACCTGATTTGTGCCAAGTCTAAATATCTGGCTGTCAACGCCCAGACCAATAGTGCCAATATCGGGTTTAACATGGTGACCAAGTACCCGCGTGCCAATGTCGTTTGTATTGACGAGCTTGAGCTGCGTTTTGCCGCGCATGATAAATTTAATGATATTCGCCAGTTGGCCAAGAATGTTTATAGTCAGATCGGTTGCGAACATATCATCGCTACCAGGGGGCCTTCAGGGTCTTTATGCTATTCAGAAAAGGACGGATACCATGAAACACCGGCCTTTGCCTATCGCGTGGTGGATGCTATAGGCGCGGGAGACGCATTTTTTGCTTACGTGGCCCCTTGCTTTGCCGGCGGCATGCCGCCGGAGCTCGTGTCATTTATAGGCAATGCGGTGGGTTCGCTGGCTGTCCAGATTGTGTGTAACCGTGAACCGGTCCGGGCAGTGGATTTATTTAAGTTTATGACGAGGTTATTGAAATATTAAACGCCATGCGGATGTTAACACCGGCCACCAACACCGTGATAGGGATTGATTTTGACAATACCTTGATCAGTTATGACGAAGTTTTCTTTAATCACGCGTTAAGTTTGAATTTGATTGGTCCAGGGGCAGTTCAAAATAAAAAAGAAGTGCGCGATAAAATCCGGCGGCTCGCGGATGGGGAGACGACCTGGCAAAAGGTACAGGCCTATGTCTATAGCCAAGGGATCATCCAAGCATCGTTCAACGAAGGGGCTGGCAATTTTATAAAAGCCTGTGTGCGTCAGGGAATCAAGGTCTATGTTGTTAGTCATAAGACGGAATATTCACCCTTTGACGCCCATCGGATTAATTTGCAGCAGGCCGCTTTAAATTGGATGTCCGCCAACCATTTTTTCAAGGCCGATGGACTGGGTTTAGAGCGCAATCAGGTTTATTTTGAAGTCACACGCCTGTTAAAGATTGAACGATTACGGTCCTTGGGATGTACGCATTTTATCGATGATCTGGAAGAAGTCTTTTTAGAAAAGACTTTCCCTTCAGGGATAGAGAAAATCTTATTTGCGCCTCTGGCAGGTCCTGAGGTTTTAAACGACATGAAGGTTTTTAAGGATTGGCACAAGATCAATGAATATTTCTTTAGCTGAAAAAGGTCAAATGAAGGATAGCGACGTCCTCAAGATTGCGTCTGACTGTCTTGGGCAGAAAGTCACGGCTGTTTCTAAAATTGGCCGGGGGGCCAACAGCAAGGTCTATCATGTGTTGTGTGCTCCGCAAGAATATGTGGTCAAGTTTTATTTTCAACACCCCTCAGATGCCCGTGACCGGTTGGGGGCCGAATATAAAAGCTTTTCCTTTTTAAGAGAACAGGGGATACATGCGGTCCCTAAGCCTGTAGCTATCAGCAGGGAGAATAACTGTGCTTTTTATGAATTTATCAAGGGAATGCCTCCCGGCGGGGACATTGGCCCCAAAGATATCGATGGTGCTCTGGATTTTGTTGAAAAATTGAAGCATTTATCGGGAAAGGCCCAATGTTTGGATTTTGCAGCGGCCTCTGAGGCGTTCTTTTGCGGTGAGGCTATTGTTAATGGATTAAAGAACCGTTTAAAGCGTTTTACTTTTGAAGAAAAATCGGCTGAATATCAGGCGTTAAAGGAGTATTTACACCATGAATTTCTGCCTTTGTTTGAAGCTGTTGGATCCTGGTCAAAAACGTATTTAACCGGCAAGGGCATAGGATGGAGGCAAGAACTGCTAGAAGAGTTTAGAACGCTCAGTCCTTCGGATTTTGGGTTTCATAATGCCTTACGTACACCTGAAGGTCCGATGGTTTTTCTGGATTTCGAATATTTTGGCTGGGATGATCCAGTAAAAATGGTCTCAGACTTTTTATGGCATCCCGCAATGTGTCTGTCAGGAAAGTTGAAGATATATTTTTTCTCCCGGATGAGCGCCATTTTTAGCGATGATCCCAACTTTAAGGTACGGCTTAAAGGTTTATATCCTCTTTTTGGCTTAAAGTGGTGTTTGATCTTTCTAAATGAATTTATTGTTCCAGACTTTCAGCGACGGTCTTTTGCAGGTAACCTTGTTAAGAACCAAACAGCCATAAGGCTCGAGCAATTGGCCAAAGCTAAAAAGACCAGTGATAAAATTAAAACTATGTATAAGACCTATGGAAGTTAAATATAAGCCAGTAATCCCGATTGCTTTGGATAAGAGGTCCAAACTCTTGCGGCAAACTATTGTTCAGATGTTGAAGTCTGCCCGCCGAGGTCATGTGGGGGCGGCCTTTTCGTTGGTGGAGATATTACGGGTGTTGTACGATGATATCCTGCGTTATGACCCAAAAAATCCCCACTGGGCACAAAGAGACCGTTGTATCTTAAGCAAAGGGCATGGATGCCTTGCCTTGTATACCGTTTTAGCGGAAAAAGGTTTTTTTCCTGAATCTGAATTGTGGAAATTTTGTGCGGTCGATGGCCTCTTGGGGGGACATCCTGAACATAAAATCCCTGGGGTAGAGGCATCAACGGGAAGTCTTGGGCACGGCTTGCCTATCGGTGTGGGCATGGCTTTAAACGGCCGCTATGAAAAATCGCCTCACCGCACCTTTGTTATTATGGGTGACGGCGAATCCAATGAGGGTTCGGTCTGGGAAGCGGCCTTGTGTGCCGGCAAACATAAATTAGATAAACTGACGGTCATTATTGATTACAACCATCAGCAGTCCTACGCGACGACCATGGAAGTCCAGGACATGGAGCCCTTTGCAGACAAATGGCGTGCCTTTGGTTTTGCGGCCAAGGAAATCGATGGCCATGATGTCATGGCATTACAAGACACATTGGGTAAACTTCCCTTGGAAGAGGAAAAACCCACTGCCGTCATCTGCCACACCATCAAGGGCAAAGGGGTCAGTTTTGTTGAAAATAATTTGAAATGGCACCATAAAAATAAAGTCACCGATGAGGAAATCGAAAGCCTGTTGAAGGAATTAAAATATGCGTAAAACCTGTCTAGATCAAGTTTATGCACTTGCCAAGAACGATGCCCGGATATTTTTTATCGGCTCGGATTTGGGCTATGAGACGCTCAAGCAGTTTAAGCAAGAAATGCCTGACCGTTTCTTCATGGAGGGGGTCAGCGAGCAGAATCTGGTCGGTATTTCTGCCGGTATGGCCATGGAAGGAAAGATTGTCTATGCCAATACGATCGCCACATTCTTAAGCCGTCGCTGTTTTGAACAAATAGTTTTGGATATGGCCTTGCATCAGGTCAATGTCCGTTTGATCGCCAATGGCGGCGGGCTGGTCTATGCGCCTCTTGGCCCCACGCACCTGGCTATCGATGATCTGGCTATTTTGCGCGCTGTGCCAAACATGACGATCGTAGCACCCTGCGATGCCGAGGAGATGAAACGACTGATGCCCTTGACTGTGGATTATCCCGGTCCCATGTACATCCGTATTGCCAAAGGTGGTGATCCCATTGTTTCCTCGGATGAGATACCCTTCAAGATTGGAAAAGCCATGCCGATCCGCGAAGGCAGGGACGCCTTGATCGTCACCACAGGTATTACGTTAGGACCGGCATTAAAGGCCGCGGAAACTTTAAAGAAAGAGGGCATAGAAGCGGCCATTCTTCATATGCCGACGGTAAAGCCTTTGGACAGTGATACGTTGTTGCGCTACGTGCGTCAGACTTCCGTTGTTGTGACGATTGAAGAGCATTCCATCATCGGAGGTCTCGGGAGCGCTGTCGCGGAGACTATATTGGAAGCCAATTTTGATTCGTCTAAGAATTTCAAACGCATCGGGATACCTGATGTCTTTTCCAGCAGTTATGGGAGCCAGGATGACCTGATGAGATTATACGGCATAACCGCGGATAATCTTTGCGCTGTGATCAGGCAAATGGGCCCAATCACATCAGCGTCTAAAAGTTAATTTAATGAAGGAAAGGAAAAGCATATGGGAGAATTAGCCAACATCATCACGCCTTTACATAAGAAATCAGCGCGGAACTACATTGAACGGATGGTCAATGACAAGGTCCGCTGCGCTGAGATCGCCCGTCGTTATGATTTTGATTATTGGGATGGGGACCGCGGTTATGGTTTTGGCGGATACAAATACGATGGACGCTGGGCCGTGGTGGCCAAAGCGCTGATTGACCGTTATCATCTTGGGGCGAATGCGAAAATCCTGGATGTGGGCTGTGGTAAAGGGTTTCTTTTATATGAGTTCAAAAAACTGTTGCCTCAATCAACAGTGGTGGGGATTGATATTTCCGATCACGCGCTTAATGATGCTAAACCAGAAGTGAAGCCTTTTTTAAGGAAATTGGCGGCGCAGGATACATATCCATTTGCCGATAAGGAATTTGACCTTGTTTATTCCAACACGACATTGCATAATCTCTTGAATTTTGAACTTAAAAAAGCTGTCCAGGAAATTGAACGCGTCGGTAAGAATAAATTTATTTGCGTCGAGGCTTACCGCAGCGTGCAGGAACTCTTTAACCTGCAATGCTGGGCCCTGACCGCCGAAATTTTCCTAAGGCCTGAAGAATGGATATGGCAATATCAAGAATACGGCTATACCGGCGATTATGAATTCATTTATTTTGAATAAGGAGAATGACCATTGAAAGCTGCAATCCTAACAGAATTAAATAAACCACTGGTCGTGGCAGAAATTACAATGCCTAAGGAATTGTCTTTTGGTCAGGTATTGGTCAAGATCCATTATAGCGGCATCTGCGGGGCCCAGCTCAATGAGATTGAGGGGGCCAAGGGCCCGGATAAATTCCTGCCGCATCTCTTGGGGCATGAGGGCTCAGGATTGGTTGAGGCTATCGGTCCCGGTGTGAAGGCTGTGGCTATTGGCGATCATGTCGTTTTGCATTGGCGACCGGGTCGTGGCCTTCAATCTGAAACGCCTATTTATGATTGGCAAGGCAAAAAAGTCAATGCCGGCTGGGTGACGACCTTTAATGAGAAGGCGATTGTCTCTGAGAACCGTGTGACCGTGATCCCGAAGGATTTTGATATGCGGTTGGCCCCCTTATTTGGTTGCGCCGTGACAACGGCCATGGGGGTCATCAACAATGATGCGCAGGTCAAAATCGGCCAGTCGGTGGTGGTCTTTGGTATCGGCGGTGTGGGGTTGAACATTATCCAGGCGGCCGCGCTGGTATCCGCCAATCCCATTGTGGCCATTGATCTGATCGAAGAAAAATTGACCATGGCCAGGCGTTTTGGGGCCACCCACACCATTCAGGTGAATAAGAATCAAGACACAGCCGAGAAGGTGCTCGCGATCGTGGGCAAATCAGGGGCAGATGTGGTCATTGATACCACAGGTTCCGCGCGTGTCATTGAATCTGCCTATGCCATGACCCATGCCGATGGCCGCACTATTTTGGTCGGCGTGCCGCGTAAGGGTGACAATATTTCTATTTATTCCCTGCCATTGCATTTCAAGAAAATCCTCAAAGGTTCTCACGGGGGAAGCAGCGAACCGCATGTCGATATTCCGCGGTATATAGCGCTGTGCCAGACAGGCAAAATGAGATTGGAGGGCTTGATTACCGATGAATTTCCTTTGGAGCAAATCAATACGGCGATAGATAAAGTGCGTAGCGGTCAAAGTGGACGTGTCATTATAAAGATGGATGGTTAAAAGGGAATAAATAATGAGGTTATCATGAGCACATTGAAGGACATTATTCATCAGAACAAGAATTTTAAAGAATTTGCCTTGGGCTATGGCCGGCATATTTCTCAATTATTAGAAAAATTGGACACGGATTCCCTTGAAAAGATTGTCGATGGATTTAATGAGGCCCGTTTGAAATCGAAGACCATTTTTGTCATCGGCAACGGAGGTTCTGCCGCGAGTGCTTCTCATATGGCCAATGATCTGGCCTTGGGCCCGCGTCATCATCATGAAGGGACATTGAGGGTGGTTGCTTTAACGGATAATGTACCCGTCTTAACGGCAACGGGCAATGATTTGGGTTATGAGCAAATTTTCTTAAGGCAATTGAAGGTTTATTATAGGCCAGGGGACCAATTGTTGGTCATTTCTGCCAGTGGTAATTCTTCTAATTTGATCAATTCAGCCCAATGGGTCAAGGCCCAGGGAGGAACAGTCTGGGGATTTCTTGGGTTTGATGGGGGACAATTAAAGGCATTATGTGATGCTGCAGTTGTGGTGAAGACAGCCCCAGGAGAATACGGCCCGGTCGAAGATGTTCATATGGTTTTGGATCATTTGTTAACAGCATGGTTTTATGCAAGGATGGCTTGATCGATGAAATATCGGAAGATCAATGATGAAGTTTTATATCCCAACGATCGTTTTGTAAGCTTGAATGGCGCTGACCTGACGTTTTTTAAGGAAGAAGCGCTGAAGAACCCGAGGCAGCGCATCCGGCTATGCGCCCATCAAGGCATGGACGACCGGGTCCATGAGATGTTTATTATCCATGCCAAGGACGCCTATGTCCGGCCACATAAGCATATCAACAAGGCGGAGTCCTTATATCTCATCGAAGGCGAAGTTGATGTTGTTTTTTTTGATGATGAAGGCCATATGACAAAACGGGTTGAAATGGGCCCGCCTCTTTCGGGCAAAACGTTCTATTATCGTTTGTCAGACCCGTGGTACCACACCTTATGCATCAACACAGATTTGATTTGTTTTTATGAGGTGACCCAAGGGCCATTTAACCGTGAAGATACCGTTTTTCCCTCATGGGCCCCGGATGGCAGTGACTTATCTCAGGCAGAGAAGTTCATGAGCAGCGTCAGAGACAGGTGTTGAGACGAATTTTAAAGTTATTGAAAGGGATGTTATGCAAGGCAGTGAACATATTTATAAAGAAGTGATGACTCATTACCGGAGTTGTCAGGGCCGTGCCGAACTTTTGTCCGACACCTGGGCGCATACTCTTGTCCAAAAAGGAGAGATGTATTCGATCCAAGAAATGATGCATATGCGGTTCCCTGGGAATAGAGTTAATTCATGGATGGTTGATTCGTTGTTTTTAGTCGATGGAACGATCATTGATCTTCATCATCCAGTTATTGCGCGGTTATTGGAGTTAGGAGAAAGTGATTTTGGAAATCCGCGTAAAGACACCAAGATAGGACCTAAGTCTTTTAGCAGTCTATTCCTCATCGATGTGGTGCGGGCGGCACGCATCATTCAGATGTTGGAAGACGCGGGATTAACGCACCCGAGAGTCATGGAGATTGGCGGGGGATCCGGCCTGCTGTTATCTTTATTAAAAGGATATTTCAAAGACCGCATAACGTTGTTCTTTGTGGACATTCCTGAAACATTGCTCATTCAGGAATGGTATCTCCGCAATTGTTTTCCACAGGCTGACCATGCCTATAAATCTTCTAAAGAACACGTCAATTTCAAGACAGGGGGGTTTAATTTTATCAATGGTTATATTTTGGAGACCCAGGATATTGAATTTGATATGGTGTGTAATTTTGCCTCCATGCTGGAGATGACAGAAGGGACCGTACAGGGATATTTAAAATATATTGAAAAGAACATTTCTGCCAACGGTGTATTTTATTTTAGCAATGGATTTGGACGGAGCTCTGGCTGCGTGACAGAGCCTTCGGAATATCCTTTGGACCCCCATTGGAAAATTGAATCTGCCGCCATTGGATGTCCTATTGAAATGTGTAAAAATGAATATTTTCTCGATTGCATTTTTCGAAGGACGAAGGGGCCTGTCAATACTGAAGCCAGACGGATGATATTAAGGACGGTTTGGAATGGGTTTCCTGCGGGATTGATCCAAGATGAAAACATCATCAAGGAACTTCTAGCTCTTGGGGATTCCCATCAAGATCCTCTGGAGGGGATCACACAGATTTTAAGAAAGAATGATCTTCAGGCATCTGAAATTCCATTACTCAAGACCAGCGCCTATTTGGCGTATGATTCTTATCTCCATAACGTAGCGGAGGATAGGGGCCAATTAAACGGGAAGTATCAGGGAAGGTATTATCTTGAGAACATCAACCGCAGGGCAGAGGTAGACATTATCCGGTTGATGTTAGATGCCTCCGTGGGGCAAAAGGGCATGTCCATTCAATCAGTCAAGCGGCAGGTCAACGATCTCTGCGCAAAGGCCTTGAATTTTGAAACCAGTCCTTTGAATTCAGAATATTGGACGGCCCGTTTCGCAGGAATGCTTTTGTCTCTTGGGGCCGTGGACAAAGGGGTCCATTTAATTAGATCGTGTGTTGAAAACACAGAACAGGCGCGGTGGTTGGTTCGATTCGCTATTTTATTATCAAGATATGGTTGTTTAAAAGAAGCCAATTGGATTCTCGAAAGGTTAGAGGATAAGTTGTTAGACCCCTTTTTATTATTAAAGCGCGTTGAATTAAAGAAAAGTTGCGGGCACTCCCAGGAGGCCCTAGTGAAAGAATTGGCTGATGTATTCTCTTTTTATGGTTCCGATCCCGTTATAAGAATCGAGATCGCTAAGACAGCCGCAAAGATAGGCGCGCTTGAAATCTTACAAGAGGCCTGTTTCAATCTCAAAGAAAAAAATATGTTAGCCCAAAGAGTGGGGAATCCATTTTTTCGCATTTCTTCCCTGGCGATTGCGAGCCTCCCCAGCGGCCAGGCGTGTGAATTTATCCAAAAGTGTTATCAGTTGACCTCTGCCCAAGACACCTCCTCGGGTCTACAGATGGAATATGGGGTACTCAACTTGCAGATGGGCAACAGCCAAGAAGGGTTCGTCATCCTGGAAAACATCAAAAAAATATTTCACGACAGTTATTTTAATCTGGGTTGGGCAGGATCCCTGTTGAAAAAGATAGGTTACCATGATTTGGCAGATACTTTCCTAACAAGGTCTTTGGAGTTGCGGCCCAATAATTTTATGCATAATTTATTTATGGGGGGAGTTTATTTTTCTGCGGGACAATACGCGCAGGCAGGCCAATTGTTCGAAAAAGCTGCGGTCTCAAAGCCGTATTTGTTAAGCCTCCGGGCCAGGGCTGCCTTTTGTAGATTGCCGGATGAAATCCGTGATTCCGGGGTTTTTGGGAATGCTTCTGATCTGAACATTATATTTGAGCAGGACCAGAATTTTTATGGCGACAGTCCAAATTGGAAATGATACAAGATCCCCGCATGTCAAGAATGCAGGGAATCAGGTAGAGATTGATAACAACGAAAGGTGATGGGAATGGAGATTTCGTATTTTCATAGAAAATCATGCCGTTTATGCCTGAGTGATAATGTTGTCTTGGCCTCGCAATTAGTTCCGACCCCTCCAGGAGACATATTTATCAAAAGCGATGCTTTAAATCGTAAAGAAGAAACATTCCCATTGGACTTGTTTTTATGTGCTTCTTGCGGCAATATCCAGCTTTTAGATGTCGTCTCACCCAATGTTTTGTATGCCAATTACATTTATCGTACAGAAATTTCATTCGGCCTTTCTGATTATTTCCAAAAATATGCGGATGATGTTTTGGCCTTCGTGGCCCCCGGGCCCGGCGGCCTGGTCATTGATATCGGCAGTAACGACGGGACATTGCTGAGATATTTTAAAAAACAAGGTTTTAATGTGTTGGGCATTGATCCCGCCCCTATTTCCCAAATGGTCAATAAATCAGGGATTGAAGCGCTCCAGACATTCTTTAGTGTCAAACTGGCGCAAGAATTGAGGGAAAAGCGAGGCATTCCTAAGCTCGTTACTGCCAACAATGTGGTGGCTAATATTGATGATTTGGATGATTTCTTTACGGGTATCCGGGACCTTATCGGCCAGGAGGGGTGTTTTGTTTTTGAAACTGGCTATGGCCTGGACCTCGTGGATAAGAAACTTTTGGACGTGGTTCACCATGAGCACCTGTCCTATTTTACCGTCGGTTCGCTACAGCGTTCTTTGGCGCGGTTTGGTCTTGAGCTGATCCATGTGCAGCACACGGCGTCTAAAGGGGGATGTATCCGTAGTTATATCCAAGGGAAAAACGGTCCCAGGAAGCTCGAACCGTCTGTGGCAGCCATGATGGCCCTTGAAACCAGTCGAGGCATCGATAAAATAGAGGCTTTTAAACCACTCAATTATTTTATCGATCAAACGCGTGAGCATCTGCGTCAGGAGATCCTGGGATGGCAAGCCCAGGGAAAAAGTATTGCAGGCTATGGCGCTTCTGTCGGGACAACCACTTTAGCGCATCTATTTGCATTAGGCGACAAACTCGAGTATGTGGTTGATGATAACCCTGACCGCTTGGGCCTCTTTACACCGGGGCACCACTTGGCCTCTTATTCATCGGACATATTGGAGGAAAAGAAACCGGATTATGTCATCGTCTTTGCATGGCGTTTTATTGAGCCGATTTTAAAACGGCATAAGAAATTCATGGAAAACGGCGGCCAATTCCTTGTCTTTTTACCGGAGTGGAAAGTCTACGGAAAAAACGCAAAAACCGGAGATTTAAGCTATTATAGATAATAGTGGGAAGTGTCTCTGACCAAGCCTCAACCTTAAGGTCAGGATATTCGAAATCAAGGAGGCAATATTTATGGTTAAACCAAATGTAGAGAATAAAACATTGGTTTATTTGGCAGACCTAACGCATGCGGGGCATGTTATCTGTTCTGAAATATTTCCTTTGTCAGTCGGTGTCGTCGGCGCCTATATGAAAACACAGATGCCTGACGCTGTTGAGGTGGAATTATTTAAATTCCCTGATGATTTGACCCAGGCGTTGGAAACGAGGCCTCCCCATGTCATTGGTTTTACGATTTATTCCTGGAACACCAATATAGCCTACGATTACGCGGCAAGGATCAAGAAGAAATATCCGGAGGTGGTCATAGTATTTGGCGGCCCTAACTATGGATTGACCGACGAAGAAATGGAGATATTCTGGAGGCGGTATCCCGCTGTTGATTTTTATATTGTTTACGAGGGTGAAGTGGCCATGACCAATTTAGTCAAGCTGTTAAGGGCCTATGACTTTGATGTGGAGCGCTTAAAACATTCTGAAGAGAAATTACATAATTGTCACTATATCAAAGATGGGAAGATCATTACCGTTGAGAATTTAGAGCGCATCCGGGATGCCGAGGAAATACCTTCACCTTATCTGATGGGGTTGATGGACAAATTCTTTAAGCATCATCTCATCCCGCTTACCTTTACAACCAGAGGATGCCCGTTTCGCTGTACGTATTGTTCCGAAGGGTCTAAATATTACCAAAAGGTCATCCAAAAGACCAAATTTGAAGAAGAGCTCATTTATATTGCAGAACGTACCAAACTGACGGCGTCATTGTATTTATCAGATGCCAATTTCGGCATGTGGAGGGAAGATGTGGCCAAGGCAGAGGTCATTGCCCGGGTCCAGGCCAAATACGGATATCCCAAGGTTTTATTTGTTGCGTCTGGGAAAAATCAACGGGAGCGCGTTTTGGAAGTGGCCAAAATCCTAAAAGGGGCCATGTTTATTTCCACGGCCTTACAATCAACAGACAAAGAAGTCTTAAAGAATGTCAATAGAGATAATATGACATTGCCTGATTTAACGGAGTTGACCCAAAATTCAAAAGAGGCAGGCGAAAATACGTATACTGAACTGATCCTCGCTTTACCGGGGGATTCGTATGCAAAACATAAGAAGAGCTTGAAGGACACGGTCGAGTCTGGGCAGGGCATCGTCCGGATGTATCAATTAATCATGTTGATGCAGACAGAATTGAATGTTCCGGAAAATGTTAGAAAGTTTCAGATGCAGAAAAAGTATCGCATCACGCCCCGGTCGTATGGGCAATATAAGGTTTTTGGGGAAAGCTTTATTAGTGTCGAGGCATAGGCCATCTGCGTGGCCACCAACACCTTGTCTTATGAGGAATATTTAGACTGCCGCGAGATGGATTTGACCGTTGAAATACTCCATAATGGGAGCCCCTTTATTGATTTCTGGTATTTATGCCAATGGCTGGGGTTTTCGTGGTTTGATTTTCTGATGATGTTCCATGACCATAGAAATGAACACGGCGAGAAAATCAAGAATTTATATGAAACATTCCGTGGAGACTCCCAGAAAGGCTATTGGGACACCTATGAAGACCTGCAGCACACGGTGATCAATAATTTTGATAAATATCTGGAGAATACGGATGGGACCAATGAAATGTCAAAAGGCAAAGCCATTGCGTTCTTTCGCTGTGAAACAGAATTGCATGATATCCTGACGGCAAACATGAAGAAGGTCCTTGAGACACAAGGGCAATGGGACAAAGACACGGCACTCTATTTGCAGGAGCTCAAAGTCTTTTGCCAGCTTAGAAAATCGAATGTCTTTGATCATGACAAAATCCTGCACGGGCAATTCAATTTTGATTTTATGGCTTTGATGACGACCTATAAAGGCGTTGATCCCAGGGAATTTAAATTATCAAAACCTGTTGCTTATGAGTTTTATGTTGATGAGAAGCAAAAGGCGGTCTTTAGTTCATATTTGGATATTTATGGGAACGACTCCATCGATGGATTGGGACGGATCTTGATGCGTTCAAGGATGGAAGATTTGTTTCGTAGTGTGAGAGCTGCCCCGACATTGGCAGCTGTGTCGTGACAATCAGTGAGTGCCATGAGTTTCAAAGCCGTCCAATTAATTGCACCTTCACAATTAAGATTCATCGATGTCGAGCCTCAGCCATTAAAAGAAAATGAAATCCGTGTGCAGGTTGCCGTTGCCGGCGTTTGCGGGTCGGACTTAAAAAATATATTAGCCCCTGTGATGACTCCTCAAATACCAGGGCATGAATTTTCCGGGTCTATTATCGAAGTTGGACGTCACCTCAAGGGTAAGTTTGTGAGGGATGAGCGTGTCACGGCATTTCCCATGTTCGGCTGCTTAAAGTGTAAGGCCTGTGTCTTCAAGAATTATCGGGATTGTGCGGACAAGAAGTCGTTGGGTTTTCAACTTCCAGGAGCGTTTGCGCAAGAAGTTATTATCGATGGAACATTCATTATCCGGTTGAAAGATGAAATAACGTATGAACAAGGGGCTCTTCTAGAACCCTTTTGCTGCGGCTATCGATTAATGAAAGAAATGGAAAAGGATTTTTCTTGCCCTCAAGATAAGCATATTGTTATTGTCGGAGACGGTCCCATTGCTTTAGCTGATCTCCAAGCCTTACAAAGCCAATCCTTTAAACATATAACCATCATAGGAAAACATTCCAATAGAATGGGTATTGCCCAAAGGCTTAATGCCCATGTCATTCAATTTAGTGACAATTATTTGAAAGAATTGCGAAAGTTGGGGGGAATAGATGTTTGTATCATGGCGGCCATGGCCCAAGAGGTCTTAAGGGACATTATCCCATTAATGAATAAGGGGGCCATAGTGTATCCCCAAACTCGCGTTAATGATAAGGATATATTGAAACAGATGAGTGAACGGAATATTTGTTTGGGAAGAGCATTTGCTTATTTTATGGATGATTTTGATCAAGTGATGAATTTAATGGCGGATAAAAGGATCAATACGGATATCATGGTAACAAAAAGAATTGCTTTAAGCGAGGTAGCAGGCTCATTCGAACATCTTTTTAGCAAGTCAGACCAAATGAAATTATTAATGGTGAATACAGATTTCAGAATGGAAAAATTCTAATGAAGAAAGATGGGAAGTGGTTCTTAAAATTTTTTTTGCCAAAACTGCCGCTATTCATTCTTTTTCTTCCGGTCGTTATTCTAATTCGATGCCTTCGTCCCCTCATCTGGATTCGATTTTTTCCTATTAGTGATAGGATCGGACACGCGGCAGGAGATGTGGACATGTACGTGGTAGAGAAAAAGATGGGCCTTTATCACTCCAAAGCGATAGATATTTTTTGTGCCAGCCACCTGACCAAGGTCAATCAACAGATCGTAAAGTTATGGAGCAGGGTCCTGCCCGTATCCACGTTGGCGCATTGGGTTTCCTGGGTCAACATGGAAATCCCAGGTTGGGAAGCACATTATTGCTTTGGGCGCTTTGACCAAAGCAGGGACATTTATTTATTAACCTATAAAACGCCTCCCCAGGTGTCTTTTACTCCTTCAGAGAATGAACGTGGCGAAGCCTTATTGCGTTCGATGGGGGTGCCCAAGGGGGCATCTATTGTCTGTTTTCACGGGAGAGATAGTTTGTATTTGGCAGATCTTGTCCCCGGTAAAGACTGGAGTTGCCATGATTTCCGGGATTTCTCTATCGGGAATTATGCCCTGGCAGCACAGGAACTGGTTTCACGCGGATATTATGTCATTCGCATGGGGAAAATTGTTAAGGAGAAATTTCCTCTTGTGCACCCACAGGTCATTGATTACGCCAATAGTCCTTTTAGGAGCGATTTTGCCGATATCTACATCATAGCACAATGTCATTTTTTCGTCGGCCAGAGCGGTATTGAGTCTGTAGCCAGGCTTTTTCGAAAACCTGTTGTTTACACCAATTATATCCCTGTGGGCTATGTGCATACTTGGTCTGATAAATTCCTGACTATCATTAAACTTTTTCGGCACAGAAAAGAAAGCAGGTTCCTCAATTTTAAAGAAATTTTTATCGAGGAGCTCAGAAATGCCGTTGCGACCAAAGAATATCAAGACAGGGATATCGAAGTCTTAGAAAACTCACCGGAAGAAATCCGTGACGTTGTCCTGGAGATGGAAGAACGGTTAAAGGAGCAATGGCAATCCACAGAGGCACAGGAAGGATTGCAGCGTCAATTTTGGAAGCTTTATCCGCTAGACCCCAGGTTGCACATAGTCAATAAGGCCAGGATGGGAACAAAATTCTTAGAAAAATACCAGGATTTACTCTATCAATAAATCTTGTTAGCTTAGGGGATTTTAAGTGCTTCAAATATTGAAACGCATGGGAGTCTTGTTTCAGAAAGAAGACCAGTTGAATTTTTTCTTTCTTTCTCTCGCGATAATGCTTAATTCTTTTTTGGAAATCCTAGGGATAAGCTTGATTGTTCCTTTTATTTCATTGTTGGCGCATCCAGCCATGCTCGAGACTAATCGTTACCTGCACTGGGTCTACCAAACATTTTCATTTCATTCTTTCCTGCAATTTATGATTGTATTGGATATTGTCATTATTGCTGTTTTTATCATTAAAAATGTGGTCCTTTTCCTGTTAGCATTTTTACAGGCCAGGTTTATACTGAATAAACAAACCTATATCTGTGCCAGGCTTTTTAAGGCGTATTTGCTCAGTCCCTACAAGTTTCATTTGCAGCGCAACCTGGGACAGTTTCAGGAACGGTTAAAAGCCGTCGAATTGTTGATGTCGACGGGCGTTGTTGCGATTCTGACCATCCTGACAGAAGGCCTGCTGGTGACGTGTTTGTTTTTCATGCTGATCAAAACAAACCCCTGGCTGACCGTAGGAGCCATGGCTGTATTAACAGGCGGCCTAGTGGCTTATTTTTATTTTCTTAAAGACAGGATTCAGTCTTGGGGGGTCGTCAGCAGGCACCATTTCGCTTTATTATGGCAGCAGGTCAACCAGGGATTGGGGAGCATCAAAGAGTCTAAATTATTGGGTAAAGAATTTTTCTTTATCAATAGTTACCGTCATCATATGCATCAGGTGGGAGTACAGCAAACCAAAAGTGAATTAGTGGCAAGGAGTCCGCGCTTGTTTATTGAAACAACCGTCGTGGTCCTGGTGATGGCTTCCATGGCCGTTTGTCTTTTGTCAGGTCAGGCCCCCAGCAGTATTTTTGCCACCATCTCGGTGTTTGCGCTGGTAACATTAAGGCTGATGCCAAGTCTTAACAGGATAAGCAGTTCATGGGGAAATTTGAAATTCTTTATGCCGAGTTTCGATGCCATCTACGATGATTTGATCAATTGTGAGAAAATGGAAGGCCAGCAGCGTGAACGCACCAGCGGTGGTCCTTTGAGCTTTCGTGAAGACATCAAGCTCAAAGACATTTCGTTTTATTATGAAAAGGCCAAGACCGCGGCCTTGGACCATGTGTCCTTGACCATACCCAAAAATAGTGTGGTGGGGTTTATCGGGCCTTCGGGTGCCGGCAAGACCACCATTGTGGATATTATTTTAGGTCTTTTAGATCCTTCTTCCGGTACAATGTTGGTCGATGGGGTGAACATTCACAGCCATGTGCGCTCATGGCAGACGACCATTGGCTATATACCACAAATCATTTATTTATGCGATGACACCATCAGGAACAATATAGCTTTTGGCCTCGAGCCCCAGGAAATCGATGATGAGAAAATTGAGCGGGCCCTGCGTTTGGCCCAGTTGGATAAATTCATTCAAACGTTGCCCGACGGTATTCAAACCAAGGTGGGGGAAAGGGGTATTCGTCTCTCGGGTGGACAGCGCCAGCGGATCGGGATCGCGCGCGCCTTATACCATGACCCCCAAGTGCTGGTGATGGATGAGGCCACGGCCGCTCTTGACAATGAAACGGAACGCCTATTTATGGATGCTTTGTTTCATTTATCCAAAGAGAGGACCATCATTATTATCGCGCACCGGTTATCAACGGTCCAACAGTGTGATAAAATATTCTTTTTAAAAGAAGGACGGCTCATCAGCGAGGGTAAATATAATGAATTGTCGGAAGTTTGCCCGGATTTTCGCAAAATGGCCGGGGTCGGTCATTTTTAGGAGACAGTGATGTTGCGGGGTGTCAAACTGATTATTTATGATTTTGACGGCGTCATGACCGACAACAGGGCCCTGCTGATGGACGATGGCAGGGAGGCTGTATTTATCCATCGTGGGGATGGGCTGGCTGTTGCCGGGATCAAGGAGATGGGGATAGTACAGATCATTTTGTCCAAGGAAACCAATCCCGTTGTCACTGTCAGGGCCAGGAAATTAGGGATACCGGTGCAACAGGCTGTTGATGATAAAAAGAGTGCTGTCGCATTGATCCTCAAGGAGCACAACCTAGACCGTCGCGATGTCATTTATATTGGCAATGACCTTAATGATGAAGCCGCGATGCTTTCCGTCGGCTGGCCCATGGCGCCGGCAGATGCGTGTGAGCCCATAAGGAAAATTTCCAAGGTCGTATTCGCGGCTAAAGGCGGGGAAGGTGTGGTCAGGGAACTTTGGGACCTCTTAAGGACAAAATCATGACCATTAACAACGCGATATTTATTACCGTACGGACGAGTTCCACACGATTGCCTAAAAAATGTTTGCTTGAAATTTCAGGTAAGCCGACGATTGTTCATTTGATCCATCGCGTCAAAGAGGCCCGGCTTGCCGATGGGATTGTTCTATGCACGACAACGAACCCGGAAGATGATATCCTATGTCAGATCGCGACCCGAGAAGGGATTTCATTTTTTCGCGGCAGTGAAAAAGATAAGCTTGAACGCTGGCGGGGGGCCGCGGCAAAGTATCATGTTGCGTTTTTCGTGACGGCCGACGGGGATGATCTTTTTTGTGAGCCGGAACTGATTGACCTGGCTTTTAAACAGTATGCAAAAACGGGTGTCGATTTTATCGAAAGCGCCAATTTGGCTTGCGGCGCTTTTACGTATGGCATCAAGGTGGCAGCCTTGAATAAGGTCTGTGAGATCAAAAATACGGACGATACGGAAATGATGTGGGTGTATTTTACACAAACAGGCAGGTTTCAGTGCGCCCCCCTGAGAGATGTGCCAGCGGTGTTTGTGAGACCGGAGATCAGGATGACGCTTGATTATGAAGATGATTTCCAGTTTTTTAAGAATATTATAGAACATTTTTTAAGGCTAAATAAAACGGCATTCAGCTTGCGTGATATTTTGGCTTATCTGGATGCGCATCCAGAGGTGGCGCGGATCAACCAGCACCGCCAGCAGGAATTTTTGGATAATCAAAAGAAAAAGACAAAACTGGTCCTAAGAGCGGAGTGAGAAGATGTCCACAGAATTAAAGAATCCTACGAAATATTTAGGCAATGAGCTGGAATATTTGAAGAAGGTCCTGCAGGCCGAGAGCTGGTCTGCCACGGGGGGCAGTTGGAACCAGAGTTTAGAGAGCGCCTTTGCCCGTAAGTTTGGCGTCAAACATGCCGTGGCTTTAAGTTCAGGGACATCGACCTTGCATGCGGCCCTGGAAGCCTGCGGAGTTGGGCCTGGGGATGAAGTGATTTCTCCTGCATTGACGGTCATCATGGACACGACGGCCACCATCCATGCTAATGCTGTGCCGGTGTTTGCTGATATTGACGCGCGGACCTTTAATATTGACCCCAATGATGTACGGAAGAAAATAACGTCACGGACAAAGGCCATTATCCCGGTTTCCCTCTACGGCCTTCCGGCGGATATGGACCCGATCATGGATTTGGCCCGGGAATTTGGATTAACCGTGATTGAAGACAATGCCCAGTGCGTTTTAAGCACCTATAAGGGGCGGATGGCAGGGACGATCGGGCATATGGCCAGTTATAGTTTTGAGAACACCAAGCATATTTCCTGCGGCGAAGGCGGCATGATCATCACGAATAATGAGCGTTTTGCTGAGCTGGTCAGAAAGATCGGGGGCCATGGGTTTAAGAATTTAAAAGCCGATGAGGGGCGTATCCGTTTGAACCAGGATGTCTTTCAAAACCCTCTTTATAAAAGGCATGATGAGATTGGATGGAATTACCGCCTTCCGGAGTTCAACGCCGCCGTGGCCCTGGCCCAGCTGGAACGCATTGATGAATTAGTTGACTTAAGGATCAAATCCGCCCAATTCTTTTTGGATGTGATGGCGCAATGCGATTATTTGATCCCGCAGTTAATTCCTTCGGGATACACTCATTCGTATTACACCCTTGGCGTTGTCTACGAAGGATTGGAGACAATTGGCGTGACGTGGGAAGATTTCCGCAAGGAATATATCCAGCAGGGCGGTGATGGGATCTATGGCGCCTGGAGTGTCGCGTATCTTGAGCCTGTGATCGCCGAGCGCAAGTTTGTCAAGCGTTGTCCCTGGGTTTATGACCATGTCCGTTATGAAAAAGGACTCTGCCCCATCGCGGAGAAAATCCAGCCTAAAATCATGCAATTTAAGACCAATTACAGGGACCTCATGTTGGCCCAAAAGAAAGCTGATTGCTTGGCAAAAACCATTAAAAAGTTTAAAAAGGGATAATCATCCTGTTCTTGACTTATGGATGTTCTATCATTAAAGTACAGTTAATTATGTGTTAAAATTTGAGTTTTGGATCAACTTCAGGAGGAGATCATATGTTTGATACGGCCTTTTTTATGAATATGCAGGAGTTAAAAAAGAGAATTGTCGCGGAGCCTGGGAAATTGGATGCCGAAGGCCTCTTCAACGCCTTTGAACAATACCGTTCACGCCGGCCCTATGTTTTCAATATTGAGACGACCAACGTCTGTAACATGAAATGCGTGATGTGTCCCAGGACAAACCTGATGGACCGCAAACTGACCTTCATGGAGATGGACCTTTTTAAGAAAGTGATTGACCAGATAACTCCTTATACCGCCGAAGAAAAAGCGCGCTTTGAAGCTTTTATCAAGAAAGAATATGGCCTGACCCCTGATACCCCTGATCAGAATTCATTTTATTTCTTTGTTTCTTCCAGCCATGTCACCCTGCACGGCTATGGGGAGCCGCTGTTGGACCCATCGATAGGGCAACGGGTCCAGATGTGCACGGACAGGGGCATTTCGACTTATTTTTCCTGTGTCCCTGCCAATATCGATGTCCCTAAGGTCACGGCCATGATGAGAGCAGGGTTGGGTGTCATCAAGTTTGCCATGGATGCCATGGATGACGAGACGCAAAAAGAGATCCGCGGGCCTAAGAATAATTTCACGGAAGCGGTCCGCAAGATCGAGGAGCTCATTGAGATCAAACGGAAGGACCCTTCGCTCAAGACACGCATTGTCCTTACCATGGTTGAACTATCCGCGGAAGAAGGCTCGCTTAAAATGCAGGAGGAATTCAAGAAATTCTGGTCGGATAAGCCGGTATATTGTTACGTCAAGAGCCAGGACAATCGCTGGCTCTATGAGGAGGATGAAGACATGGAGGTCAAGGCCCATTACGAGCAGCAGTATTGCGAATATCCTTTTACTTCCATGACCGTCCAGGTGGATGGGAAAATCGTCCCTTGCACCCAAGACTATAACAGTGAAATCGTCTTCGGCGACGCGAATAAGGAATCCCTGGAAGAGATTTGGAACAATAAGACTTATGAGAATCTCAGACGCATGCACATATTGGGAGCTTTTCCGGGGGGGCATAAGTGCAGCGATCGCTGTGACCAGAAAATGGTCTGTGACCGCATCGGAAAAATACGGCATTTGGAAACTGTTTCTCAATGAAGAAAATCATTATTACGGGTTCCAGAGGGCTCATCGGATCCGAATTTCGAAAACATTGTCAGCGGCGCGGGTTGGGCGTCATTGAATGCGATTTGAAGCTGGGGCATGACCTGACCAATGAGGCTTTTGTTAAAGACTGGTTTAGCAAAAACAAAGCAGGATCTCTGGTCAATTTTTTTGCCATGAATGACCATGTCGATCATTCAAGGTCCAGGAGCAATATATTTAATGTGTCTTTAAAATCCTTTAACGATTATTTGAACGTTAATCTGACCAGTCTTTTTTCGGTGTGCCGTGAATTTGCCAGACATAACAAAAAAGGCACAATCGTTAATTTCTCCTCGACCTATGGCGTTGTGGCCCCCTATCCGGATCTATATGACACAGGCGAGAAGCATATTGGCTACTCCGTGTCCAAGGCTGGTGTCATTCAATTGACAAGGCATCTGAGCGTGTTCCTGGCCCCGCAGATCAGGGTCAATTGCATTGTCCCTGGGGGGGTCTTGCATCAGCAGGGCCAAGAATTTAGGGCCAAATACGCCAAACGAGTGCCCATGCACAGGATGATGAAGGCCAGGGAATTAAACGGGATCACCGAATATTTATGCTCAGAAGAATCTTCCTATGTGACAGGAGGGTTGTTTTTTGTCGATGGCGGGTGGACAGCCTGGTAGTGCATTGTAAAATTAGTTCTCGATACTATGTCATTCCGGCGAAAGCCGGAATCTTTAACAAAATGGATGCTGCATACGATAAGGATTCCGGCTTTCGCCGGAATGACAACTATTGATAATTAAAGTTACAGCATAGTAGTAATTGTTAAAGGACTAATTTAGAGGGGACGTATGATTGATTTTGAGCATTTAAAGAAACCATACTTGATCGCGGAAGTCGGCATTAATCACAACGGTGATTTGCAGATAGCCAAGAAACTGATCGATGCGTCTTTTGCCTGTTCCTGGGATTGTGTCAAGTTTCAAAAAAGAAATCCGGATGTCTGTGTCCCTGAAAACCAGAAAAATGTGAAACGCAACACTCCTTGGGGAGAGATGACCTACTTGGAGTATAAATACCGGGTGGAATTTTCTAAAAAACAATATGATTATATTGATACCTATTGCAAGGAGAAACCCATCGATTGGACGCTGTCCGTCTGGGATTTAGACAGCCTGGAATTTTCCTTGCAGTATCAGTTACCCTTCTTGAAGGTCCCTTCAGCGCACTTAATGAATAGGGCATTGCTCGAAAAAATGGCACGGACAGGGATCCCTGTGGTGCTTTCCACAGGGATGAGCACCCTGGATGAATTAGACCAGGCCGTCGCTGTTCTTGAGAAGCATGCCTCCCAGTATGTCTTGATGCATTGCAACTCATCTTATCCGGCTAAGTTAGATGAACTTAATTTGAAAATGATCCCTTTTTTGAAGGAACGCTATCATTGTGTGGTCGGTTATAGCGGACATGAATTCGGGCTTGATTCCACCACGGTCGCGGTGGCCATGGGCGCCCAGGTCGTGGAACGCCATATTACCCTGGACCATACGCTATGGGGTACTGACCATTCCAGTAGTGTGGAAATCCAGGGCATGGACAAGTTGTATAAGCAAATCATGTCCGTCGATAAGATCATGGGTGACGGCATGAAGAAGGTTTACGACAGCGAACAGGCCGTTAGGGTGAAGTTGAGGGGCTGAACGCCTAAGGGGGTTAGATGTATAAAGAAATCAAGCAATGCCGCATCTGTGGAAACAGCAATTTGGTTTCTGTCATCCATTTGGGCAATCAATTTTTAACCGGTGTTTTTCCCAAAAACAAAGAGGAAGTCATCACCTGCGGGCCGGTTGAATTGGTGAAATGCTTTGATACCAAAGATGACAATGTCTGCGGATTATTGCAGTTACGCCAGTCCTATGACCTTAAAGAAATGTATGGCAAGAATTATGGCTATCGTTCCGGTTTAAATAGATCCATGGTGGAACATCTGCACAATAAGGTTAAGAATATCCTCAACAGGATACCTCTTAATGCAGGTGATATTGTTTTGGATATCGGCAGTAACGACAGCACCCTTTTACAAGCCTATCCCTCTGACAAAGGCATTGACATCATCGGCATGGACCCGACGGGAGAGAAATTCAAAGGGTATTATCCAGAGCACATCCGTCTGGTCACGGATTTTTTTTCCGGCGCCAATTTTAAGAAGATCTTTAATGCCAGAAAAGCCAAAATCATCACGTCGATCGCCATGTTTTATGATATCGAAGATCCTTTGGGCTTCATGAATCAAGTCCATGATATTCTGGACGATCAAGGGGTCTGGGTCTTTGAGCAGAGCTATATGCCCACCATGCTTCTTGAAAATGCGTATGATACGATTTGCCATGAACATTTGGAATATTATGGATTAAAGCAAATTAAATGGCTGACGGACCGCTCGGGCCTAAAAATCGTTGATATCGAGATCAACAGTGTCAATGGTGGCAGCTTCTCTGTCATGGCGGCGAGGAAAACACATCCTCTGCCTGAATCCCCCAAGGTCGCGGCCATTTTGGCGCAAGAAGAAGATGCCCGACTCCATACACTAAAACCCTATTTGACGTTTAAAGACAATATGACGCGGCATAGGCTCGAGTTATTGGCAAAGCTCCAAGAGATAAAGGCACAGGGAGCAAAAGTTTTCGGCTACGGCGCCTCCACCAAGGGAAATGTCATCCTACAATGGTGTGGTTTTACAGTCGATGATATCGCCTGTATGGCCGAGGTCAACCAGGATAAATTCGGGGCCTTTACCCCAGGCACACTGATCCCTATCATCTCCGAGCAGGAAGCCAGGGCCCGCAAGCCTGAGTATTTCCTGGTCATGCCTTGGCATTTTAGGGACAACATTATTGGCCGGGAAAGAGAATATTTGAAATCAGGCGGGAAGCTGTTTTTTCCATTGCCCAGGCTGGAGATCGTTGCGGGATGAAGACAGCCATCATTGTGGGGTGTAAAGGGCAGGATGGGTCTATTGCCTACCAATTGTTGCAACAAGAAGGCTATCGCGTTTTGGGGATAGATTTTCTTTGTGTGCAGAGCCACGGTGTTGACTGGCAGGATTGTGTCGATATCCTTAAGGCTGACGAGATATTGAATTTATTAGGGTCTGTTAATCCCAATGAGGTTTATTATTTTGCCGCTTACCACCATTCGTCGCAGGATATCATTGGCGATGAAACTGTTTTATTAAAAAAGAGCCTTGAGATCAATGTGCTGGGGCCTTCTTTTTTTCTTGAAGGGATCCGCCAATTACGTTTAATGACAAGGCTGTTTTATGCGGCTTCTTCGTTGGTGTTTGGAGACGCGGCGGATGAACTCCAAGATGAAACGACACCCTTTTTGCCCAACACCATTTATGGGATCACGAAGCTCGATGGGTTGCATTTGTGCAGATATTATCGCCAACAGTACGGTATTTTTGCCGCCGTGGGCATCCTCTATAATCATGAATCGAAATACCGGACAGAAAACTTTATTTCCAAGAAAATAATCAGAGCCGCCGTTAATATTTCCCAAGGCAAACAGAAGGAATTGGTATTGGGCAATTTGAGGGCTGAGGTTGATTGGGGGTATGCGCCGGATTATGTTGAGGCCATGCATAGGATCTTGACGCTTCCCAAAGCCGATGATTTCATTGTTGCTTCTGGCATAAAACATACCGTGGAAGATTTTGTGCGCATTGCCTTTGACCATTTTCAGCTGGATTGGAAATTGTACGTCAAGGAGTCGCCTGATATCATGACTAGACAAAGAAAAACGTTGGTGGGCAATCCTGGAAAATTGATGAGGGCCACAGGCTGGAGCCCCAAGGTGGATTTTAAAGGCATGATCGAGATATTATTAAAGGATGAATTAGGACCTACATCATGAATCAGACCAAGGTATTGATATTTATTCCCACGTATAATGAGAGTGAGAATGTGGTGATCCTGCTGGAGCGCCTGATGGCTTTAGGGTTGGATGCGGATATTGTGTTTATGGATGACAACTCGCCGGATGGGACGGGTAAGATCCTGGACCTTTTGGCTGAACATAATCCGCGTCTGAAGGTCTTGCACCGTACAGGAAAACTGGGCATTGGCAGCGCCCATCAGGAGGGCATTGCCTGGGCCTATGCCAGGGGCTATACGTTTTTGATCACCATGGACTGTGATTTTACACATCCCCCTGAAATCCTTCCCGAATTATTAAAGTACAGAGAGGATTATGATGTGGTCATCGGTTCCCGGTATATGTTAAAGGACAGTCTGGAGGGATGGAACATTTACCGGAAAATATTAACAAAATTAGGCCATTTTTTGACGGCCCTCCTGTTACGTCTCAAATATGATGCGACAGGCGCCTTGCGTTTGTACCGTTTAGATAAGATCCCTCCGTATGCGTTTAACCTGGTCACCTCCCGGGGGTATTCTTTTTTTTATGAAAGTTTATTCATTCTGAACTTTAACCATTTCAGGATCAAAGAGATACCTATCAAATTGCCGGTACGCACTTACGGGCATTCCAAAATGAGATTGTCAGATGCCTGGCAGGGGTTTAAATTATTGATCGTCCTTTTTTGGGGCACTCTCTTTGAGCGTCACCGGTTTGAAATTGTTGAACCCTTCAGGCCTTCCATTGATCCATTGTTAACCAATGACCAGGATTGGGAAACCTATTGGGCCAAACAAAAGAATGTGGGTGGCTTGCTGTACGATCTTATCGCGGTCATTTATCGTAAATTCCTGATCAAACCCTTTTTAAACTGTTACATCAAGAAATATTTTAAAAGGTCCAGCGCGGTTTTACATGCGGGTTGCGGCAGCGGACAGGTCGACGAAGACATCTGTAAGTATGTCAGGATCACGGCCATGGACTATTCAGTCAATGCCTTGAATTTGTACAAAAAGGTCAATAAAAACAATTGCCAGTTATTGTATGGGAGCATTTTTCAAATCCCGCTGCCGGATCATAGCCTGGATGGGATTTATAATTTGGGCGTTATGGAACATTATGATGAGGCAGATATTAAGAAAATTTTGAGCGAATTCAAGCGTGTGTTAAGGCCGGAGGGCAAGGTCGTCATCTTTTGGCCACCGGAATTCGGGCTTTCAGTGATGTTCATGAAGGTGGTCCATTTTATCCTTCAAGAGATTTTAAAGAAGGACACGAAAATGCATCCGGATGAAATTTGCCGGATTAGATCAAGGCGGCATGTCGAATCCATTGTTGCCGGGAGCGGATTTAAGATTATTGAATATTATTTTGGCCTCAGGGACCTTTTTACCCAGTGTGTGGTGGTCCTTGATCCTCAAGGAGAGATATGATTTTAGTGACGGGAGGGACAGGGTTCATAGGACGTGAACTTGTGCGCATGTTAGCTGCCAAGAATGATAGCGGATTTTTAGTGTGCTTAACTCATCTTGGGAACGTTTCTCCTGTGGAGTTAAGCGGACGCAAGGTATTGGAGGAGCTAGGGCTTAAAACAGTGGAAGCAGATCTTATGACCGGACAGGGCCTGGAGCCACTAAGAGGAGTCCTATGGGACACGGTCTTTCATTTGGCTTCTTGCACGGATACCGCCCAGCCTGATCACAGCATCAATGAGGTGGGCACACGCCATCTGCTTTCAGCATTGGGCTCCTTAAACGCCAAGACACATCTTGTTTATACCAGTTCCATTGCTGTCAATGACATGCGCGCTGATTATAATACAGCCATTAATGAAGACACTCCTGTCCCGGCAAGGCCCTGCCATGAATACGGCCGTAAAAAGTTATTGACCGAACAGTATTTGAAACAAGAGGCCAAGACCCAAGGCTTTGCGCTGTCCATTATCCGCGTCTGCGGTGTGTATGGGGATATGGTGCGCAAGGGAGGCCTGTTTAACAGCATTGAAGAATTGGTCCTTAAACGATCCTTGATGGGACGGTTGGACTGGCCCGGCAAGGTGGGATTGATCCACGTGGAAGATATGGCTGCTTTTATTGAGAGGGTCTCTTTTAAAAAACCGTCACCAGGAAATTTTGAATTATACATTCCTGCTGTAGAGGCGCTTTCAATCGCAGAAATGTTTGAGGCTGTTGATAAGGCCTATGGCCTGCCTTACCGGCCGTTGGAGGTGCCATCCCCTTTATGGCAACTATCCTGCTTTTTTGCCCGCCGGAAACGTCATTTTGAATCAGTCCTTCCGCATGCTGTTTATAACCGTTTTTGGCAGGCGTGTTTACTGGTCAACAATGAGTTTTATAATAAAGGCCGCAGGATCAAGGAAGTATTGGGAACTAGGGAGCCCAAAAGATTTTCTGATTATTACCATGATAAGGCACAGAGGGCCCAACGGTGAAGTTGTTTAAAGAGATGGCCGGTTTTATCCGGCGTAACGGGATCAAGGCTGTAGTCCTGCACGGGGTGGAAATTTATTTGGGGTCCTTATTGCGTTGGCTTCCGGGGCCCGAAGGGATCATATTGCGGGCTCTTCTTTTCCGTTGTCTTTTTGCCAAATGCGGGGAGGACCTGATCATCTATCCCCATGTGTACATGATATTTTCAAACCGTATCACCGCAGGCAAACGTCTCGCGATCAATGTCAATACCTATATCGACGGGCGCGGAGGGATCACCTTCGGTGATTATGTGATGATCGGCCCTAACTGTGTGATCGCCAGTTGCGGGCATGGCATCAAAGATACGACGGTGCCGATGTATTTACAACCGGTTGAGTATGGTGAGATCATCATTGAAGATGATGTTTGGATTGGCGGCAATGTCACCATTATCCCTAAGGTCAGGATTGGCCGGGGCTGTGTGGTGGCGGCGGGTTCGGTCGTGACCAAAGACCTGGCCCCCATGGGGATCTATGGCGGGATACCAGCCACCTTATTAAAGCCACGGTAAATTTAAAGGACCACGATGTTGATGAAGCATGAACATAAAGCTTGGCCACTTGGGATCGGGATCCTGTTCCTGGTTTTTTTCAGCGTGGCCTTCTGGATGAAGGTCACGGATCCCCATTGGACCGCCGTAGGGGACACCCTGAATGCCATTGCGATCTATGCTTTTCAGCTCTCAGGTTTCTTTCGCGGTGAATATTATTTGTGGGACCCTTTGATCCGTTGCGGACAGAACGAAACCACCATGCAGATGCTTTTTTTCGCCAATCCCGTGACCAACATGGTGAATGCAGGCGCATTCCTGGCGCATAGCCATGATATGGTGGCGGTCTATGCTGCAAGTATCTATGTCATGATTGCTCTTTATGCGGGAGGGTTGGCGTTATTAGCCACGACGTTGACCAAGAATTTGAATGCCGGTATTTTTGTTTTTATCGTTGCCTTGAGCTCATCGACCGTACTGACCTCGGCCGAAGAGTTTTCATTTATCTTTATCCTGTTTGCCCTGCCGCTTATGATCTACGGCCTTATTAACTATTTTTCAGGGTTCCAATTCCGTTATTTACTGCTCTTTTTTTTGGCCTTTTGTGTTTTTCTTTATTCCTATGAAGTGCCCCTGGGGCTCGTTTTTTTATTTGTGTTATCTTTGGCGACCTTGATGGTATACCGCAAGGAGATCCCTGCCTTCTTGGGCAGGGCCCAAAAGATGCCGCTCACCCATCGAATGGCGGCGTGCGTATTGTTCCTTATTTTTTCATTTCCCATGCTGAGTATGTTCAAAGAATATAAAACCGACCTTCTGCCCATATCCCGGTTGACGCACATAACTCTCACTGGTCATTATGAACTGCGCTATGGCACAGATTTCTTTAAAAACCACTTTTCTCCCCTGACCTCGAAGAAATTCTGGCCGGCCGTATTGACAGGTTTTACGTGTGATAATTATATTTTATTGCGGCATTATTTGATCCCTGTGGCTGCGCCATTTTTAATCATGGCGGTCATTAATTTCAGTCAAATCGGATTGGTCCTGTTATTGACAGCTATCGGGGTGTCCTTATTTAGCGGCAATCTATTTCCGGCTAACCTGCTGCTTAAGTTCCCTGTATTTAATTCGATCCATAATTTGCATTTCCTGGTGCAGTATGTGCTGATGGTTTTTATCTTAATGGCAGGATTGGGATTTGATATTTTAAGTAAGCAATGGTCTCCTGCCGCAAGGAAAAAGATGAATATCATCATCATCGCCCTTCTTTCTTTTTACTTCCTGTTGGCATTTATTGTTCATCTGTTTCCAGGTTACGAAAAGCAAAATGAATTTGCCGTAGGTTCTTCCATCGTGGCAGGGTTTTTGCTATTGGCGGCCATTAATTATATTCCGGATCGCAAAAGGGAAGTGGCTGTTTTGGTTTTGGCGATGCTCACGGCAATAGCGGCGGTGGTGATGATGAATAAATACGTTCCTATCATTGGGGGCTGGCAGACCCAAAATAAAGATCTTCTGTCTTTGCGTCATAGAACAGACCATTCCCTCAAATTTTTGTATGAACGGCCGGACACTGTCCAGACAAGCGGTCTTGATCATTGGGATGTGGATTTAGGATTGGCCGAGGATTATTCCTATTTGTCCCTCAAGGATAATGCGTATGAACAAGGCAATTACCGTTCAGGCATGTCGGGCTGGCCCTATTTGAAAAACACCTATCTTTTTTTAATGTTGCCGGGGCATGGCGTCCTAGCCAAGAAGAAATTCTTGTTTTTTGATAGAATGGTTAATGCCAACGATCCCCAGGAGATGATGGCATTTAAGCGTGATCCTGATCTTTTTAAGCAAATGACAGATAAGGGCATAGGGATGGTTTCAGGCTATCATGCCCCCCAGGATGATTTTTTTAGAGGGGATTTTAAACCGCAAACCATGGGGTAACAGCCTGCCCTCTCTGGTCATGCCGCTTTTTCGGTAAAGGTCCATGAGTATAAGGCCAACAGTATTCTGATGATGGTCAATACGCCGGGACCTGGATTATTGGCGTATACGGATTCCTGGGACAAGAATTGGCACGTCCGTGTTGACGGCAGGGAGGCACCTTTACAAAAAGTTTTCTTTACCTTTAAAGGTGTTTTATTGCCTAAAGGACAGCATCAAGTAGAGTTCCTTTATAAGAACCCTATGATCCATTTGATCCTTTTAATGAATGTTGTTTTTTGGTTATGTTTTTGTCTTTTTATTGTTCATAGCTTAAAAAGCTTAATGGAAATTTGAAAATAGGCAATGGCGATTTCGCCATGCGGTTTGGATGGGGGAGTAATATGATTAGTATTAAATTTCGCAATCCGGATAAGAGTCAGGTGCTTATATTCGATAATGTCGGCGCCGAGCTGATAGAAAAATCGGTGTTAGGGGACATTGACCATGCCATATTACATACGAGGTATGAACGGTTTTATGTCACTCCGCAAATCTTGTTTTATATGTTCATGAATCTAGGGTATATTCAAATAACTTTTCGAAAGGGCGTGCCTCTCCTGGAAGTATTAAAAAAATGTTTAAGGAGTGTATTGGGAAGTCTGTATCGTATTTATTTATTGAGCTGTATACAATATATTGGCCCCAAGGTTGTTATCACCTTTATTGATAATGACTACGGGTTCCAATTTATAAGCAGGCGCTATAAGGGCGGGTATTGTTTGGCGATCCAAAACGGTATCAGGTGTCCAGGTGATTTGCGGGATTGGTTACCCCCGCGTCCGGAACCGGCAAGTATTATTTCGATGCCCTTTCTGTTTTCTTTAGGAAATCATGATAGGGATTTATATCAGAAATATGGTCATCAAGTCGATGAATTTTATCCGGTAGGATCACTCATTGCCGGTTACTATAAATCGCAGATGAGCGTCAAAGATCAAAAAAAAGAATTTGATTTGTGTTTGGTATCGCAACAGCTTAATAAGAAAACAATGGCAGGGAATCCTCCTTCCGTCGGCATTGGGGTAAAAAACCTTGATGAGTATCTCAAACGTTATCTTGAGGAGACAAAACTCACGCTGTGTGTGGCCTTAAGATCCAATGACCCGGAGGAGAGGGAAATATTCGTTAGGCAATACGGCAAGCGCGCGCATCTGGTAGACTTTGACAGAAAGAACAGGTCTTCGTATAGGGCTGTTGATAAGAGTTCAGTGGTGATAGCGTTTGATTCAACCCTTGCCACTGAGTCTTTTGGTTGGGGAGCCAAGGTTTTATTTTGCAATCTATCAGGCTATGAAGAGCACAATTTTCCTTACCCTGGTTTTTGGTCGATCACTGAAATGAATTATGAATTATTTAAGAGTCGTTTGGATTATATTGTTTCATTAAGCGAAGAAGAATATCGCGAACTTACAAAGGCTGTCGCGTCTCATATAGTCAATTATGATCCCCAAAAACCTCCGCAGGTTAAAATAAGAGAGTTTATTTTAGAGCGATTGGCCGTTAATACTAAAGAGGAAAAAGGTATATGATGAAGAAAGTGTTAGTTACTGGTGCCGGTGGATTTATAGGCAGTCATCTGGTGGAGAAATTGGTCCAAAAAGGCTACAAGGTCAAGGGCCTGGTCCACTATAATTCCAAGAGTTCATGGGGTTGGTTGGAAAGCTCCACGTATAAGAATAGTGTTGAAGTCATCTCCGGCAATGTCCGTGACGGGGATATCATCCGCCACGCCATGCAGGGCATTGACACCGTTTTTCACCTTGCCGCATTAATTGGCATACCCTATTCTTACGTCTCCCCGGAAGCTTATCTGGAGACCAACGTCAGGGGTTCCTTGAATGTTTTTCAAACCGCCAAGGACCTCGGTGTTAAAAGGGTCATTCATACCTCTACCAGTGAAATCTATGGGACCGCGGAATTTGTCCCCATCCATGAAAAACATCCGATAAATCCCCAATCTCCCTATGCGGCAAGTAAATCAGCCGCTGATTTCTTTGCGCTGACTTTCTTTCGTTCTTTTGATTTTCCTGTGGTGGTCATCCGTCCTTTTAATACCTATGGTCCAAGGCAATCCGCCAGGGCCATCATTCCCACGATCATCACCCAGATCCTTCGGGGCGATAAGAAAATAAAATTAGGCGCATTGACCCCGACCCGTGATCTGACATTTGTGGAAGATACGGTGGATGGGTTTATCGCTGCAGGAGAATCTGGTTCCGTGGCCGGAGAAGTCATCAATCTGGGCAATAATAGTGAGATTTCTGTCGCTGATCTTGCGCATTTGATCGCCCGCATGATGGATGCTAAGATCATCATTGAAGAGGACACTAAGAGAAAAAGGCCTCTGAAAAGTGAGGTTAACAGGCTAGTGGCCGATAATGCTAAAGCTAAAAAGATATTGAAATGGTCACCCCAATATGATCTTGAAAGCGGTTTAAAAAAGACTATCGCCTGGATCAAGAAAAACCAGGGCTTGTATAAATCTGACATCTATAATATTTGAGCGTGATTATTGGTTTTATTCATCATTCAGCTAGCCCGGAAGAAATAACATTATGGAACGACTCAAGAAAATATTGATAAAACCAGGCACCAGCATCAAACAAGCGCTCAAGCAAATGGATGCCATGGGCGAAAAGACCTTGGTGGTGGTGAATGAGGACAATGTCCTGTTGGGGACTCTCACCGATGGCGATGTCCGCCGATGGATATTGAAAGGCAAGGATTTGGCGCAAAGCGTGTTTCATGCCATGAACCCTGATCCCATCAAGCTGCCCCATGATTTTGAAAAGGAAAAAGCAAAACAGCTAATGGTCAAGAAAGTTTTACAATGCCTTCCTGTCGTTGATCCTAAAAATTGCGTGGTATCGGCCGTTTGGTGGGTGGATCTTTTTGAAAAAGGATCAAAAACGGCAAAGAAATTAAGGACTCCTGTAGTAATCATGGCCGGAGGTGAAGGGGCGCGCCTGGCCCCTTTTACGAAGATCCTTCCTAAACCCCTGATGCCCATTGGAGATAAACCCATCGTGGAGATCATTATTGACCGGTTTACGGATTATGGCTGTAATGATTTTTACCTTTCAGTCAATTATAAGGCCAATATCATTAAAGCTTATTTCAGTGATTTTGAGCACTCCTATAAAATGGATTATATCGAAGAGAAACAGCCTTTAGGCACTGCCGGCAGCCTGCATTTGTTAAAGAAAAAAATCAAGGGGACTTTTTTCCTGAGTAATTGCGACATCCTGATCGATGCGGATTACGCGGATATCCTGAAATTCCACCGGCAGGAGAAGAATAAAATAACCCTGGTCAGCTCGATGAAACATTTTATTGTCCCTTACGGGGTTTGTGAAATTGAAAATGGGGGGACTTTGAAGAATATCCAGGAAAAGCCTGAGTATGATTTCTTCGTTAATACGGGCATGTATGTCCTGGACAGCGCGGTCCTTAAAGACATACCTCTCAATAAGATTTATCATATGACGGACCTTATCAATGATTATTTAATGAAGGATGAGAAAATAGGGGTGTATCCCGTTTCAGAAAAATCCTGGTTAGATATGGGGCAGTTTGAAGCTTTACAGGAAATGATGAGAAAATTTGAGATCAAGACATGACATCAAACGTAAGGATTGCTTTAGGGATTCCCAGACACTTCGTTGCTACAACCGCCCTGGAAGAATTCTGGGACACTGCATATCCGATGGTGTTTTTGGGGCCTTGGTGCCAGCGGTATTCCCGAAGATCCTATTGGGAGGCCTTTGAAAGCACAACACTTCCATCGTCCATCCAGGATCAGAGCCTGGTTAAGATTATCGGTTATTTACAGGAAGTATATGAACGGTTATTACCGGTGCTGGCGGATGCCCTTAACGATGTGCACCGTTTGAGTTTCTCAACCCGCTATTGGCGCCTGGTGATCGGACCATGGCTTCTTTATTATTTACATATCCTGCACGATAAATACTCCCAGATAATCAACCTGAAACAAAGGTACCCAGATTTCACCACCCTCTGTCTTGATGAAAGAAGTTTTGTGGTCCCGCAGGACACCCTGGCTTTTGTCATTAACATGAAGGGGGACGCGTATAATCTCCAGCTGTATAGCCAGTTGTTTAAGCTTCTGGGTCATGAATTTCCCACACAAGAGTTGTCAGCCAAGGAAGAAGATCAGCACAAAATGGATTTTTATGTGCGGCCCAAAACGATAGTCAATAAGATGGCTGGGCTATTCTTCAATGCAGTGGATAGGGCCACATGCAAAAGAAAGAAGATCATTTTCGAGAGTGTTTATTTTCATAAACCTGAATTGCTTGAGTTAGTATTGAAAATGAAAGGCAGATTCTGGCCGTATGTCGCTGGTGATCAAGTGCCTTTAAACATATCCATCAACCATGAACTGCGTAGAAAGATCAGCAGCATTAAATTTGGGGATACTGAATATGAAAAAATACTAATGCCAATGATAGGTCAGGGGCTGCCCCAAAGTATGCTTGAGGCATTTTCCCTAAACAGGGCCGTGATCAGAGAGAAATGTCTGCATCCTCCCAAGGCCATTATGAGCGCGATTGGGTGGTATTTTAATGAAGAGTTTAAGATGTTTGCCGCTGAATGTGCAGAAAAAGGGACCAAACTGCTGGGCGTGCAACATGGAGGCGCTTACGGTTTGTTGGACTATTTCTTTCAGGAAGAGTATGAATTGAGCATTACAGATAAGTATTTCTCTTGGGGATGGAAAAGAAACGGCTGCCATGCGGACATCGAGCCGGTTTCTGCGACAAAATTAGTCCGAAAGAAAAACGGCAAGAGCGATCAAAGATCAGAGGACATCCTTTATGTAACGGATAGCAGTTTCTCCAGATTCATGTTTTCTTATCCGATGAGCACCGATTTCTGCAAGGATTATTTAGATAAAGAGTCCCTATTCTTATCCAGTTTATCGAAGGGCGTGAAAGAACGTTTAGTCATCCGGCCCCACAGAGAAGACAATGGGATGGACTGCAAAGAGCGTTTTAGGGACATCATCCCTGATGTCCG
>CAZKUL010000002.1:0-51750 GCA_964555945.1 uncultured Planctomycetales bacterium | reverse complement strand
TTGTTGATATTATCTGGTCGATTGTCGCAGTGATGCGTTGGTGGATTGCGAAAACACTTTCTTAGTTTAAACATTACCGGGAATCCCGGTAAAATTTGCTTGATTTTTACCGGGATTCCCGGTAGAATTCAAGCATGAAAATACATGTTCCCAATAGTGCCTTTCTTGGCAACATAGATCCTTTTCTGAAAGGATTTGATCCTACTGACCCAGACTCATTGCATATAACACTCAATCCTAATTGGATGTCAGTACATCCACTGGTTTTGTCCATGATCGCTGCCCTTGGATTAACTGTAAAACCCGAAAATATCCATATTGATAAGCTGGTTGCGAGATCAAGCCACTATTTTGTAAGAATGGGCCTATATAAATTACTTAACATCTCTTGTGGCACTGTTATACAAGAACATGCCCCTGAAGGAAGATTTATTCCGCTTAAACAAGTCCGCACGTCAGATGAATTGGCAGAGTTTATTACTGATATGATTCCCCTTCTTCATTCAGATCCGGAACAATCTAAAACTATTGGGTACATTATAAGCGAACTTGGGAGAAATGTTCTTGAACATTCTTCATCAGATAATGGAGCCATATTATCTGCTCAATTTTATACAAAAAGTAATACTATTCGTATAGGAATCGCAGATACAGGTGTTGGGATAAAGAAAACCATTAACCAATCCCATACTGCAAATACAGATTTAGATGCCATCCATTTAGCCTTATGGCCAGGTATTACCGGTACAACTAGCGCTCCTGGAGGAACAGCACAAAATGCTGGTGCAGGCTTATTCTTTATTAAGTCTATAGCAAATCTAAATAGAGATTTTTTCGTTGTGTATAGTGGACATGGTTTCTATAAATTGTTAGCTCAAAAAGGTAATAAAATCAAACTTAATGCGGATCCCTTCCAAGACCGTCATTCTAAGTCAGAGGAATTGCCGTATTGGCAGGGGACACTAGTCGGTATTGATATGAGTCTAGATCAGACTCGAGAGTATTCTGAATTGTTAGATGCTATTAGAGACATTTATTATGAATTGAGAAAAACAAAGAAAAAACATAAAAAGGCTAAATTCTTATGAGAGAAATTAATATTTATAAAAAAATTGGTAAAAAAGACTTCGCCGAGAACAAGGACATTGGCAAAAGAATCCGTATAGAGGAGATTATGCCTGAGTTAGAAAAGAAGAATAAGGTGATTCTCAATTTTGAAAAAATAGATAGAGCATCGCAATCATTTATTCATTCACTCATAAGTGATCCAGTTAGACAATATGGAGATGATGTTCTAGACATATTATTATTTAAGGACTGCAATGATAAAGTTAAGGAAATGATTAAAATAGTTTTGGGATATTTACAGGATGCAATTGATAATAAAGATGGCTAATCGCGATACTCTTCCTCAACCGAAGTAGTTTGGCATTGAGGTTTGATGTTATGTAGGAGGTCATGATGTTTGGGTGGGGACATATTATTTCCCATGGTCATTTTCACTTTGAGGGTTCAGATTGGGACCTTTTTAAGGTTTTTCTGACCGTATTTTTAGTCATTTTTATTTTAGGTATTTATTTTTTGTATCGTAGAACCATGATGTAAAAAACTGCAACCCTGTCCCTTGCGGGTCACCCCATTATTCTCACCTCCGTCGCTGCATCCCATTATACCCCAGTACAATTGATACTCTCTGCCCCCAAGAATACAATCAGCTATGCATTGGAGAGAACATTCGACAAAAATCAAGTTTCGGTATTTTGTCCCTCATTTGAGTGCTTAAGGGGTAATCAGTTAGTCAAACGATTCAATAACGGATAAAGAAGAAAAATGCCGAAATATACACATCTTAAGAGCATGGCAGAGCAAATCGCTGATAAAGGGCACGGTTCAGCCCCATTTCATTATGGGAGCAGTCCTTATCAAGCAAATGATTTAATGGATTCCGGTGATATTCAACCGAAGACTGCCGTTGATAGCCCTTTGATACAGCTTAGGGCCTATCAAATTCATGATAAAAAAGGAGGAGATGCCTTGGATAACTGGTTAGAAGCAGAACGAATTTTAAGAAATATCGATCAGGACTCGTTAAGTTTTATTAACGAAGGAAACCCAAATACACAAAGGTAAATAGCAGGTTATACCTCAGTTCAATTGATTCATTTTGGCCCAATCCCTAGAATGCAATCATTAAGATAAAGTCAGAAAGAGGGTTTTTATGAAATCAAAAGAACCGTATTACCCGTCTTCAAGCTGGTACGAACCGGAGATGAATGCAGCAACTATGGAGGAAGCATCCATTGCTAAAGAAGAATTTAGATGGTTGTTTCAAGATATTGCAGAAGATTTCTTGTCAGGCAGGTCCCATGAATCAATGCCTTTTCCATCAACAAGTATAACAGGGGGTGGTGATGAACCAACCAACACAGCATAAAGAGCAATCTAGCCGGGGAAGCACAGAAACATTAAATCAACCTGTGCAGATAAAGGGGGCCAGTTCAGCGACAAAGGAAGAAGGTTGCTGTTCTACTGTTAAAGAGCATGATTATGCGAATGATAATAAGTCTAACGTACAAACCATCAGTAAAGAACAGCTTTTAGAAAAAATAAACAGTAATCATGGGTTCCAAGTGGTTAATGTTTTAAGCACCAAGGATTATGGCAAGGGATTTATCAAGGGCTCTAAGAAGATTCCTTTGGAACAATTAAATGGCCGTTTGGGTGAGTTGGATAAAACCAAAGAAGTTGTGACCTATTGTGCAAGTTCTGAATGTGATGCTTCTATGAAAGCAGCTGAGAAACTTGCGGCCAAAGGCTTTAAGGTTAAAGCTTATGAAGGCGGCATTAAAGAATGGTCCCAAGCCGGTTTACCGACTGATAGGTAGGATTCAAATATATTGGTAACTAAGGCCTAGGAAGCAGTAGTTGCCTTATTTCTCTCCCCATTTTGTATGTATTAAGACAAGGTGGGGAGAGAAAAAACGAAAGGGTGGTCACGACCCACCATTAATGAAAGGCAGATCATATGCATAAACCCGATAGAAAGAATTCACACAAAGACAGGATATTTTCAATGCCCCAATATAAGACTGATTTTGTATACCAAAAAGAACATCAAGACAGGGTTCCTAAAGAACAAAAGAAAACATTAAAGAGAGAAGTTGAAACTCCCTCCGTAGTCACAGCCAACAAAGCCCGGGAATCTTTAAAGAATCTCGATGGTTGGCAATCAACTGACGACCACAAAATGATCTACCGTGAATTCATCTTGCAGGATTTTATGACTGCCATTGATTTAATTGATCGTATCGCCCTGATCGCCGAAGATGAAAAACATCATCCGGATATTCATTTGACACAATATCGTAACCTGCGCGTTGCGCTGACAACACATGATGCGGGCGGACTTTCTGAAAAGGATTTTATCGTGGCACGCAAGATCAATGGCCTGCCCCCCCATAAGGCAATTGGCATAGATCAACAATTAAAGAACAAAGAGCAAACGGTTAAAGGCAGTTCAGACATAAAGAAAAAACCCAGGCAAAAGATAAGCTTGATTCAAAAGAAAAATAATGGGAAGAAAGTATCAATGGGGCGTCTATGATGATAAAACCAAAAATTGAAAAAGCCCTTAATAAACAAGTTAATGTAGAATTCAGCGCTTTTTATTCTTATTTATCCATGGCCGCTTATTTTGAATCTCATCATATGCCTGGATTTACCAAGTGGTATAAAATTCAATCAAACGAGGAATTCAAGCATGCGATGAAGCTATACGAATATCTCATTTCGAGAGGGGGAAAAGTCATTTTGCTGGCTGTTGAGGCGCCCGAAAATCAATGGAAGTCATTTTTGTCAGTCTTTGAAGCCGCTTATGCGCAGGAGTTAAAGGTAAGTGCTCAGATCAATGATCTTATGGATATGGCGAAAGACGAGCACGATCATGCTACAGAAATTATGCTTCAGTGGTTTGTTACTGAACAAGTCGAGGAAGAAGATACGGCTAACAATAACGTTGAGAGGTTTAAGTTTATTAAGGACACCACAGAGGGGATAGACGCATTTGACCATGAACTTGGGGCACGTAAATAACACGACACTCGGGGGGCATCCGTCTCGTAATCATTTGTCCCGGTTTTTTCATCGTATCTTAATGTTCGTCCTGTTATAACTATCCAGGAAAGCTGTCCTAAACCGGACCGCAGAACTAACAGTTAGACAGTGGAGGATGTATGCTTAAAAGAACGTTACAGATAGCCCTCAGTCTTGCCTTAGTCATTGAATGTACAGGTTGTGTTTACTATTCCGGAGATCGCCGGTACCATCCCTATTGGTATCATCATCATGACGATGCCCTCATAGTGCATGTGCATGACCGATAAACTTTAAGCCAGCAGAAGGCGCAATCCTTAAGAAGCACCCAATCGAAAGGTCGGGTGTTTTTTTCTATTGTGCGCCCGGCAGGGCGCGTTTACTAGAGGGTGCAAGTCCCTTACAGTCGAGTACGGCTATCGCCCTGGCAGGAATGCGCAACAAGCGGTTGAAGCAGCACGAGCATATGTGGCGCAAGGACGGCGTTGGGTGGTAGACATTGACTTGGGAAGTTCTTTGACACAGTTAATCACGACATTCTGATGGATAGGGTTGAGCGAAAGGTGAAGGACGAGCGAATCACAAAGCTTATCCGACGTTATCTTCAAGCAGGTATTATGGAAGACGGATTGATAACGGCCAGTATGGTGGTATCGACCTAAACTCCGCTAACCTAGCCATGACCATCAAGCGTGACGGCAACGGCATACCTATGTTGAGCCAACAAGACCTGGCCCAGTTTAGCAGTAATATGGAAGGCCTTGACCCGGTCATTCTTTCCATCAAACCCGCCAGCCAAACAGCGTTATTTGCTGATCTTGTGGCCCATCCTTGATTTTTCTTGACCATTTTTGGGCCGGGGAGTAAAGTTACGGCACATGGTAAAAATCACAGACATCTTTAAAGCTGATACAACCGTCCAGCAGCAGCTGCCGCTTTACCTATCCCGCATTAAGGCTGGTTTCCCTTCCCCAGCAGAAGATTATTTAGACAAGAAATTAGATTTGAATGAGTATTTAATCAAACATCCGGCCTCGACTTTTTTTGTGAAGGTCAAAGGGGATTCGATGGTAGGGGCCGGCATAAATTCCGGCGATATCCTCATTGTTGACCGTTCCCTTGAACCCAAAGATAAACGTATTATTGTCGCCGTTGTTAATGGGGAATTTACCGTTAAAAGGATCAGTAAAAGGGGAGATAAGTTGTCTTTGGTATCCGAGAATCCTAAATATGGTCCTATTGAAATAAATGACAGCATGGATTTTGAAGTGTGGGGAGTGGTGGTTCATGTGATTCATTCTGTATAAATGTAGGTTTAATATGAAAAATATTTTTGCCCTCGTTGACTGCAACAGCTTCTTTGTATCCTGTGAGAGAGTATTTCATCCTGCCTTTAAAAATAAGCCCGTAGTCGTATTGTCCAACAATGACGGTTGTGCAATTTCGCGGTCCCAGGAGGCCAAGGACATTGGCATTGCCATGGGCGCGCCGATTTTTAAATGCGAACAGCTGGTCAAACAGCATGACGTTAAGGTATTTTCGGCAAATTTTGTTTTATACGGAGACATGTCCGGCCGGGTCATGGCCACGTTATCTGCATTCACACCCAATTTGGAAATTTATTCGATTGATGAAGCTTTCCTGTCTTTGGCAGGTTTTGAAAATCATGGATATTTAGATTATGGCCGGAAGATCAGAAGCACGGTCAAAGAACGGACTGGTATTCCGGTTTCTGTAGGCATTGCCCCTACAAAGACCCTGGCCAAGGTTGCCAATCATATTGCCAAGGACAATCCCAAGATGGGTGGGGTATTTTGCTTTATTGATGGAAAGGACATTGACCAGTGGCTTGAAAAGACGCCGGTGCGGGAAATTTGGGGGATAGGGCACGAAAAGGCCCTGTTTCTAAGCCGTCATGGCATCAACAACGCATTACAATTGAGACAAGCACCTGATGAGTGGATAAAAAAGCATTTAACTGTTGTGACCCTGCGGACCGTCAGGGAGCTAAGAGGAGTGCCTTGCATATCTTGTGATGAAGTCCAGCCCAACAAGAAGGCCATAGTCACTTCCCGTACCTTTGGCTATGAGGTCAGCGGCCTCAATGAGATGCAAGAAGCCGTTTCGGCCTATGTCTCAAAGGCTGCGGAGAAATTGCGTCATCAAAATGCGGTGGCCGGGCATGCCCAAGTCTTTATTGAAACGGACCCGTTTAAACGGCATTATTACCGCAATTCGGCCAGCATTGATATAACACCGCCAACGGCCTACACGCCGCAGTTGATTGAGATCGCCAAGAAGCTGTTATTGAGGATATACAAGGAAGGTTATCGTTATAAAAGTTGTGGGGTCATGTTGACCAATTTTTCGGATGAAACTAAAGTCCAGCAGGATTTGTTTAAGCCTGTTTATACGGAAAGTCCGGATCAGAGGTTAATGAAGGTCATGGATGAGTACAACCGTTCGGCTGATAGCGGCCAGCTCTTCTTTGCGGCTGAAGGATTAGGTAAGCCCTGGTTTATGAAGCAGTCGCGGAAATCAAAGCGGTACACAACGCGGTGGGACGAACTCTTAGAGATTAAAATTTAGCCTGACGATCAAGGCCAATAACCCCGACAGGGGAAGGTTCTTAATTGGCCCGTTAGAAAGAAAAAAGAAATGAAATTTTTAGGTGAATATAACTTTGAAGCCGCGAGCGTGTATAAAGAAAAATTAGAGGATGAAGACATCTTCCCGACGGTTGAAGAAGTAGGAGGATACTTTGGGGCCAGCTGGGCAACAATGGGGACATTGAGGCCAATGTTAAGGCTGTTTGTGGAAGATGGCGATTATGGGAAGGCCGTTGGTGTGATAAAGGATATAGAACGGGATTTTGAGAAGAAAGTGGAAATAGATGGCAAAGAAGCCGATAAAGCAATGATAAAAATAGTGATGGCTATTGCATTGATTTTTCTTCTTGGAGTGGTTTTACTTATCGGCTATGACCATCTGTAGTTCCCTGCAACTCCCCTTATCCACCTTATCCACAATAATTACTTGCAATTGCAACTAAAAGATGCTATAGTTTGTTTAGGATTAGTTGCAATTGCAATCAATAACAGTTGAGGCGATATGAAGACACACCAGTCAACAGAAAATCACTTTAAGCACAAGGGGGTCGACATCGGCCGGGGGAGGTATGATGAAGAAATGGTCTATGGGGTGGGGCTTGTGTATATTTCCATGATTAATGTCATTGGCGCCTACCTCAAAGACCATGATCTCTCACCCACAGACATGAATGTCCTTATGCTCGTCAAGCATCAAGGAGAGCGACAAGGCATATCCCAGGTCGATTTAGGGCAAAAATTAATGGTCACGGCCCACAATATGACCCGTGCCCTCCAGCGATTAGAGAAAAAAGGCCTGCTTAAACGCGTCATCTATAAGAAGGATGCCAGGGTCAACCTGGTCACCATCACCGCCAAAGGTTCAGCCTTGTTAGATCAAGTTTGGCCGGGTTATGAAGAAAGGCTTCAGGGATTGGCCAACAATATTTCCGGGGAAGAACAAAAGGTTTTAGCAGGTTTGTTGCAAAAGTGGTTAACACGCCAGGCAGAAGGGACTCTCCATGGAACGCACATGCCAGACACTGTCATTTAAAGCCTTGGGTCTGACCCAGTTTGTGGGGGCCTTTAGTGACAATCTGTTTAAGATCATTGTTTCATTCTGTGCCATCCAGGTGTTATTAGGTGCAGGGGAAATTGCCCGGTTTGTCAGCATCATTGGGATTGTTTTTATTTTACCTTTTGTTATTTTCTCACCCCTGGGCGGCTATTTGGCCGACAGGTTTTATAAGAGAAATGTGATCGTCGCCATGTTTGCCCTCAAGATGTTCATGGCCCTGTTGGCTTGCTGGGCCCTGTTTAAGGGGAACCTTTGGTTCTTAACAGCCATCTTATTCTTATTTGAAGCCGACAGCGCTTTGTTTGGCCCCTCCAGGGCAGGTTTGCTCGCAGAAATGCTGGAAGAGTCGGAACTATCCAAAGGCAACGGCTATATGCAAATGGCCACCTTTGTAGGCATTATATTAGGGACGGCTTTAGGTGGGCTGCTGTTTAAAATATTCCACCATCAGTTATACATGGTTGGTTTTTTGATGGTGGCCCTGATGATCGTCGGCTTTGGATTAAGCCTTCTTATTAAATTGGAAAAGACACAGAGAATTTTTATTAAGAAAGATATTTATGGGGAATTCGTGCTGGCCTTAAAAGGAATTTACAAAGACGAGGGTTTGTTTTTGGCCATGTTGGCCCTGGCCTTTTTTAACTTTGCCGGCTCCATCTTTCAGATGAATATTTTAGTCTATGGGCCGCACGTATTACATGTGGGGGAGATCCAAATCAGCCTTTTGATGCTGGCTGTTTCCTTTGGGCTGGCCTTAGGCAGTGTGCTTGCCGGTGGGGCCTCTGAAGGCAAGGTGGAACTGGGGCTCGTACCTCTAGGGGCCCTGGGCATCTGTGTAATGACTTTTTTGCTGGGAATAGGTGGTCCTTATGATGTGATCCTCTGTTTCCTATTTGTCCTCGGGATATGCGGAGGATTTTACACCGTTCCCCTCAATGCCTTTTTTCAACAATATTCGCCGGAGGCATATCGGGGGATGTATCTCTCTGTGTTGGGGATCGTGACCGCTGCCGGCTCCCTGGTCGCCGGTGGTTTTCTTTGGATTATCGCCGGGCAAATGGGGATAAGTTCAGATAAGGTATTTTTGATTGCCTCAGGACTGTCCTTGGTGGCAACAGTTTTTATTGTGGTCAAGCTTCCTATTGCTTTCATCAGGCTTTTTAACTGGCTGCTGGCGCACATCGTCTATCGTTTAAAAATAGTCGGAGGTGACCATATTCCGCCCAAAGGGGGAGCGCTGCTCGTGGCCAACCACATTTCCTACGTTGATGGCGTGTTGATCGCGGCGGCATTAAAAAGGCCGGTGCGTTTTATGGTTTATCGCAAGATCTATGAGATGCCCCTTATTCATTTCATTTGCCGCGTCACTAAGGCCATCCCCATTGATAAAGACGAAGGTCCCAAGGCCACTTTGCTCGCGCTGACGACAGCCAGGGAAGCAATTCAGAATGGCGAATTGGTATGCATTTTTCCCGAAGGGGTTTTGACCAGGACAGGCAATATGCTTCCCTTTAATCGGGGTTTTGAACATATCATGAAGAATGTGGATGTCCCTATCATCCCTTTGTATTTGGATAATATTTGGCCCAGCATTTTTAGTTTTTCAGATGGAAGATTCTTTTGGAAGTTTCCGAAACTCACTTTGTATCCGGTCTCTATCGTTTTCGGAAAACCGATGGCAGCGGCATCAAAAGCCCTCCAGGTGAGACAAACAGTTCAGGAATTAGGCGCGCAAGCTAACATTTTAAGGGGCGCCTGGCGCAAGAAATTACACCTGGCCTTCATCGATGAGGTCAAGCGGCATCCTTTCAAGTTTTCCATGGCCGATTCCATGGGTTTGGAATTCAACTATGCCAAAAGTTTTGCGGCGGTGGTTTCCTTGGGCCAGATTTTATTTCCTCAAGATCGCCGTCCCCTGGAAACAAACGAAATGGTAGGCCTTTTATTGCCCTCCTCGTGCATGGGGGTGATCGCCAATTTGGCGGTGGCCTTTGCAGGCAAGGTACCGGTCAATTTAAACTTTACATTGTCGCAGGAAGCTTTTGAATCCTGCATCAAACAATGCCAGATGAAGACGATCGTCACCTCCAGGGCTTTTATTGAAAAACTAGGCATGCAACCCCGGGAGGGCATGGTCTTTCTGGAAGATTTAAAAACAAGGGTGAGCCCCGTTAAGAGCGGGATTTATTTCCTGGCCGCCCTTATGCTGCCGAAGGCATTTTTAAGCCATGTGTTCGTCAAAGGCGATAGGGCAAACGTCGATGATGTGGCCACTGTCATCTTCTCCAGCGGATCGACAGGGGAACCTAAAGGTGTGATGCTGACCCACGGGAATATTTTTTCCAATATCGAGAATTTCTATCAGGTCTTTAATATTAAGAAGAATGACGTCGTCATCGCGGCATTGCCGTTTTTCCATTCTTTTGGATTTACAGCCACCATGGGATTTCCCATTGGGACAGCGGTGGGTGTGGCCTTTCATACCAATCCCCTGGACGCCTCAACAATCGGAAAATTGGCCTTACGTTATAAGGGTACTATTCTTATGGGGACACCGACCTTTATGTCCGCGTATATCAAGAAATGCACCAAGGAACAGTTCAGCCATTTACGCATGGCGGTGGTCGGTGCTGAGAAGCTCAAAGAAACACTGGCGCAGGCATTTGAGGAAAAATTTGGTATCATACCTTTGGAAGGGTATGGTGCCACGGAGTTATCTCCCATCGCCATGGTGGGTACGCCGGATTATGTGTGGAGGGAAACCAATGAGCGCCAGGTGGGGCATAAATTTGGAAAGGTAGGCAATCCCATTCCAGGGGTGGCCGCCAAAATTGTGGATCCCGACACCTTTGAAACCAAGGGGCCTGATGAAGAGGGCCTATTGCTCATCAAGGGTGCCAATGTGATGAAAGGCTATTTGAATAATCCCTCTAAGACCGCTGAGGTCATCAAGGATGGCTGGTATATCACCGGCGACATCGCTAATATGGATGAAGACGGCTTTATCAAGATCACCGATCGCTTAAGCCGTTTTAGTAAAATTGGCGGGGAGATGGTACCGCATATTAAGATCGAAGAGAATATCATGGAGGCCATCGGTGCTGTTGACCCGGTGGTTGCCGTCACATCGGTCGCTGATGAGAAAAAAGGGGAACGGTTGATTGTCTTGCATACGGTTGATATCGATATTGAGGCGATTACGGACGCCTTAACGAGAAAAGGCATTCCGAATTTATGGGTTCCCAAAAAGGAGTGTTATTATAAGATTGATGCCATTCCTTTGCTCGGCACCGGTAAACTGGATTTAAAGAAAATTAAAATGTTAGCTCAGGAATTAGTTGAACGCAACAAGGGAGAAGTCAGTGCGTAACGTGACCTTAAAGACTAAAGACGAACACCGCATCGAAGCGGAGCACCATGAGGGTGGATTTAAAAAGGCCGTTATCCTGGCGCATGGATTTTATAACGCCAAAGACACCTATCTGTTTCAACAGATCGCTAAGGTTATTGCCCTTCATTTTGATGTGGTCAGTTTTGATTTTCGCGGACATGGCAAAAGTTCAGGACTTTTTACATGGACGGCCAAGGAGTGCGTCGACCTTCAGGCCGTTATTGCTTATGTCAAAAGTTGCGGCTATGAGGGAATTGGTCTTATGGGATTTTCTTTAGGGGCAGCCATCAGCCTGATAGAAGCCGCGCAGAACCCGGACGTAAAGACTGTGATTGCCGTCAGTGCGCCTTATGATTTCTGGAAAATCGATTATCATTTTTGGAAACGGGGCATGTGGGATGATTTTTTGTTAAACCTAGGGTTTAAAGCCAAGGGCAAGGGGGTCAGGCCCAGCCATCCGTGGCAGCTAAAGATAGCTCCCATTGACATTGTCGACCAGATATCTCCCCGAGGGGTCTTGTTTATCCACGGAGAAGAAGACTGGTTAATTCATCCCAGGCACAGCCGGGAATTGTATAACAAAGCCAAGGAGCCCAAGAAGCTCATCATTCTTCCCAAGCTTGGTCATGCGGAAACCATGTTTGACCAGCAGCCGGATTTATTGATGAATCCTTCCTTGGAATGGTTTAAAGACAAACTATAGAATTGTCATCCCCGAATGCTTTAATCGGGGATCCATAACAAGACTAATTTTAAAGGAGCCTTTGATGGGAAGAGCCATGGTGCAGGGAATTATCGTTATATTCTTATATTTTCTGGGGGCTTTGGTGGTGGGCCTGGCGCTCGCACCCGTGCTGGCGTTATTCTTGAATGTACTGTCCATGACACAGGCTTGGGGCCTTTTCCCCCGGGCCCTGATCTTAGGATTTGGTATTGCCGGGGGCTTTTTTCTTTTTGGCCTTACATTGTTATTGCTGGTTGGTTTATTGAACATGGTCTTGAATTTGCGTCTTAAAGAAGGAAATTTCATTTTTAAAGATGCGGAACTGTTCAAGTGGTTCTTTTTAAATGCCCTGGTCCAGGCCGTGAAAGCTTTTTTTATGGATTTTATGCTCTTGACGCCTTTTTCCAACTTGTTTTATCGGATGATGGGGGCCAAACTCGGGGCTAACGTGCAAATTAATTCGAAGAATGTGGCAGATCTCTCCCTATTGGAAATAGGGGAAAACACCGTCATCGGTGGCAATGCGACGGTCATCTGCCATCTCTTTGAACGCCGGGGACTCAAGCTCAAAAAAGTGAAGATTGGGGCCAATGCTGTCATAGGTCTTAATTCCGTTATCATGCCGGGTGTCGAGATTGGAGACCACGCCATCATCGCCGCCGGCGCCATCGTCCCCAAGGACACTGTAGTAGCTCCACGAACGGTATACATGGGACGGGACGTAAATTAAGTGACACCAATTGTGCGTATGGGCGGACCTCGTGTCCACCCGATTAAGGGAACATGCGTGTAGGGGCGGGCCTTGTGTCCGCCCGAATCAGGAGGTTGATATGTTCGCGACATTATGGATTGCATCAATCATTGCAACACTCTATATTGCCGATCAAAAGAAACTTGGGCTGGTAGGGTATTTTTTCTTGTCATTATTTACCGGCCCGTTGGCATTCATGATTGTCTTATTGGTCTCCAGCAGAGCATCCCAACCGGACCTTAATAATTATAATGTTCCAAGCCTTGATGACGCCCGCCGGCAATTGCGTGATCTTCAAACGTCTTTATGGGCCCAGGAAGAAAAAATCAAGCAACTGGAGATCCTGATCAACAAATTATCCGGACCTACCGCAGAAGCCCCTTTAGTAAAGGTCTTTGTCCCAGATGCCAAGCCCGCAGCTGAAGTTCTTCCCTCACGACCCATAGCACTTCAAGATTCTCCCGTGCCTATCAAGCGCCCAGACATGGAATTAGATTTCGGTCGCAACTGGCTGAGCAAAATAGGCATAGCTGTCCTGGCCCTCGGAGTGGCCTTTTTGATCAGTTATTCTTTTAAATATTTTGGACCATTTTTAAAAATAGCCTTTGGCTACATGGTCGCTGGCGGAATCTTTTATGCGGGGATTAAACTGGAGGCCCAAGAGAAGCTCAAAAACTATGGCCGCGCCCTTCTGGGCGGGGCCTGGGCCATTACCTATTTTACGACCTACGCGATGTATCATTTTGAAGCCTCGCGGATCATTTCCAACGAGTTTATCGATTTAATCCTCTTGTCTTTGGTTGTGCTGGGCATGATGGCCCATACGCTCAGATACAAGTCGGAGGGAATGATGGCCGTGGCCATTTTTGTGGCATATTTGACATCCACGATCGGCGCCATAACGAGTTTTACGGTTCTAAGCACCCTGCTTCTAGCCTGTTTGATTCTGGTCTTGGTTTATAGGTTTCAGTGGGTGAGGATACTTTCATTAGGAATAGTCATGACCTATGGCATCCACTACGTTTGGATATTGCCAAGATTATTTGCCACTCCCATCAACACCCTTTTTGATATGGACCCAATCCATTATCACGATGCGATGAATTTTATATTCCTGACATCCTATTGGTTAGTCTACTTTACCGGGGTTCACTTGATCAGGTCCTTGAAGGATAACGACCTTGCGCGGAGCTTGGCCTCAACTAATTTTGCCAATGTCGCTCTCTATAGCCTGTTGTCCTATCCTCTGGTCCTTAGGTTATTTTATACCCAACGGTTTATCATTGTTCTGGGGGAGGGACTGATCTATTTAATCGCGGCACTGATGATGAAGAAGACCAGGCAGGAGAAAATGTATCTGAGCGACATCATTGCTGCTGTTTTTGGCATTACCTTTGCCCTCTCTTTGAAATTCCTGCCCACCTCTACGCTGCTGCTGTGGTTGATTGAAATTCCTTCTCTGTTATTTGTTGGCATCACTTTTAAAGAGAGGATATTTAATTATTTCAGTTATGCCTTAGCTGTTGTTGTGGCTTTTCGCCTTATCTTTTTAGGTACGCTTGGGTTTATGCCTGATATTATTTTTTTGGGACACCACTTTACCTGGCTTGGGTTTATGTCCTTTTGGGTCTGCCTGTCCATGGCCAGATGTTTTAATCTGACCCAAGGTTTTAAGAAAGACCCGCAATGTGATCCCATTGATCTGGGTTTTGACCAGATTTTCTCTCTGGCAGCATGCTTTTACTTGTCTCAATGTCTCTGGTCCATGGTGCATCAGCCGTGGTGCGCCTTTGCCTTGGCCCTGGAAGGGTGGTTCTTTTTGGCCATTGGGAGATGGCTGGGCTTGCGCCGTTTTAGGGCTTATGCTTACGTGGCATTTGGTTTTTCAGCATGTGTATTCTTAGGGGAACATATTCATGCGGCCAACGGTTTTTTCAAATGGTTTATTGTCAGTGTGGATGCCTTGTCCATCTTGGCCGTTTATTATTCAGTCAAATACCTCAAACACAGCAGCCCCAGTGACTTATTTTTCGAGTATGAAGAAGAAATGGCCTTTGCCGTGGGGCTCCTCCTTTTAATCATCGCCATCCATCAATATGTATTTTTTCAGTGGATATCCTTGAGTTTAGGGATAGCCAGTGTAGTATTGATTTTGACCGGCTTTATCAGCGGCCATAAAATTGAACGGCTGGGAGGGATGGCCCTGCTGGCCTTGACGCTTGGACGCGTTGTCCTGATTGATCTCTCGGGGCTGGATATTATATTCAAAATAATTACATTGATTGTTTTAGGCTTGTTATTCTTAGGTGTTTCTTACATTTATAACCGTTTTAACATGGGCAAAGGTTAACGCTAAAATTTCCTCATTAAGCCATTGCCAGGGGCATCAAAAATCAGGTACAATGGTGTCACTGGAGTGTTCCATACAAAGGAGAATGCATGTATAAATTAAACGTGATGGGTGTAGTGTTATTGACAGCGCTTTTTATAGCCGGTCCCGTCCATGGCCAGGTAGCCATTAGCGACGATAAACTGGCAACAGTTACAGGCAAGATAACCTATAGCGACCCTGAAAGTGACACCATTAGCGTCCAGACTGACCAGGGAACATCCATGACGTTTCATATCATGCTGGAATCCGATTTACTGAACTTTACCCGTCACATGTCCATCATTGAACTTCAAAAAGGTGATCCCGTCACTGTTCAATACAGCAACAGATCGGGTCTGAACGTGGTGACCAGACTGGTCGACACGAAACCTTTAACCTGATTTGGCGCGTATTCTTTCTCCCTTTTCACACGATTCCGCATGCGTATACCTTGGTACAATTGATTTAGCCATGACCCTTCCATAGAATACATCCATGAACTCAACGTGACAGGTGGTCACTATGAAAAAGGAGAACGATATGGAACATAATTCTTTAGGTTATTGGTTTTGGTTTCTTTTTGTCGGTGGAATCATCGGATGGGTGGCGGGTATCATCACACGCGGCCGGGGCTTTGGGGTCCTGGGAGATATCGTCATTGGGATTGTGGGCGCCATGCTTGGCGGATGGATATCCAATGTTTTGGGACTCTCGATCGGCTCTTCCTTCGGTATGTTCCTGATGGCTGTTCTCGGTGCTGTGGTTTTGGTGGGGTTGACACGCTTGGTGGTTAGGCAAGTTTAATTTGCCCTTGCGGTTTCAGGATCAAAAGCCTATTATATTTTGGTAAAGGAGAAAAATGCCACCCAATATTTTTATTATTGATGACGATGAGTCCGTATGCCGCGCGCTCAAGACGCTTTTGATGACCTATGAGTTCGAGGTACAGACGTTTAATTCCGCGCAAAGTTTTTTTGACAAGGTGCCCCATGATGAACCTGGTTGTTTGCTGCTGGATATCCATATGCCGGGCTTGGATGGATGGGAGACACAACAAAGGATTTTGGACTCTGGATCCAAACGTCCGATCATATTTATTTCTGCTGAGAAGAAAGATGACGCCAGTGAGAGGGCTTTAAAGGTAGGCGCGGTAGGTTTTTTGCAAAAACCCGTGAATGGTGAGACATTGGTGGAATTGATCAAGGTCTCGTCATTTGTATAGGCAGCTATGAACAGAAAAATAAGTAAGGTAAAAAAGAAAATACCCCAAGGGCTCCTCTTGCGACAAAGGTCCCGTAGCCATCTGGAGGAGCAGGTCCGTGAGCAGGAAGGCCAATTAAAGCAAGGGGTGGACCGCGAAAAACAAGGCGCTGACCGGGAAAAACAGGGTGCTGACCGGGAAAAGGTGGCTGAAGAACAAATCCACATTCGCACCAAGGCCATGGAATCGACATTTGATGGCATTTTTATTATCGATGCCCAGAAGCCTAATTATCCCATTGTCTATGCTAACCCCTCTTTTTATATGCTTACTGGTTATTCAAAAAGTGAAGTCATTGGAAGAAATTATTTCTTGCTTTATGGATCGGATGATAATGCACATGTTTATGAGGAGATCAAACAAGCACTGCGCGAGGGGAAGTCCTTTCACGGAGAGCTGCTCAATTTTAAAAAGAACGGCGAGAAATTTTGGAGTTTATTGCGCATGACGTTGGTCCGTGATAAAAACGGCATCACGACCCACTATGTAGGCAATAAGACCGATACCACCTTGATGAGACAGAGGGATTTGGAGATTGCCGACCAGCGCGAAGAACTCCTGCATGTGACGCGTGTGGGAAAACTGGCGGAATTTGTGTCATCCCTGGCCCATGAAATTAGCCAGCCTTTGACCGCGATCCTTTCCTATGCCCAGGCCGGCCAACGGATACTTAATGACAGGGAGCCCAAACTCAAGGAGATCCTGCAGTACATCATTAACGATGACCAAAGGGCCGCTGAAGTCATTCGCAGGATGAGGTCCTTGTTAAAAAAGACCAAGCCTACATTCGAGGCGATTGATATCAATGCCATTATTAATGATACGGTCAAGCTCATCATGCCTCACATCACAGCAGGCAATAATGCTATTAAATTCGACTTGGCGGAAAGTCTTCCGCAAATTTACGGGGACCGCATCCAACTGCAGCAGGTGCTCCTCAATCTGATCAGCAATAGCCTGGAAGCCATGGAGACAAGCAAGGATTCCCATGAATTGATGGTCCGCACATTCCGTCAGGATAATAATACGATCCTGATAGAAGTCAAAGATTCTGGTTGTGGTATTCCAGAGGAAAATAAAAAGAAGCTCTTTGCGCATTTCTTTACGAGCAAGCCGGATGGTCTGGGGATGGGACTCTCCATCAGCCGTTCCATTGTCGAGGCCCATGGCGGACATCTGGAAGGGCGGAATAATCTGGATCGCGGTTCGACTTTCTTTTTTACCATTCCTGTGAACATGAAGAATAAGCCATGACCAATGCCATTGTCTATGTGGTTGATGATGATGCCTCTATTTGCAAGGCCTTGTCTTTGCTGCTGGGATCAAACGGCTTTACGGTTGAGACCTTTACGCGGGCCTCCGATTTCCTGGCCTTCAAGCATCCTAAATTACCTTCATGTCTTGTCTTGGATATCCGTTTGCCTAATATCAATGGATTTGCCCTTCAGGAAATCATGGCCCAGCGGGGGATCATCACGCCTATTATTTTTATCACCGGCCATGGGGACATCCCCATGAGCGTCAAAGCGATGAAGGCAGGGGCCATTGATTTTTTGCCTAAGCCTTTTACTGAAAAGAAACTGCTTGAGGCCATTGCCCAGGCCATCTTAAAAAGTAAGACCCAGAATAAAAAGCAAGGTGAAATCCTTAAGATCAGGCAGCGCATCAAGACATTGTCCCCCAGGGAACTGGAAGTTTTTCTTTTTGTGGCCCAAGGCCTGTTAAATAAACAAATCGCGTCCAAACGGGGGACTTCCCTGCAGACCATCAAGGTCCACCGCGGACGGGTCATGCAGAAGATGCAAGCCAAAACCGTCACCGAACTCATCGGCTTTGCCAAACAAGCCGGCATCACATCCTCCTCGGAATAACCACCCTTTTCCCCTTATTATACCTCAGTACAATTGATTCATCACGACCCTTTCACTAGACTACAGTCATCAACCAGTTGGTCATTCCGGCGGAAGCTCGTATTGACCGACACTCGCAGTTGCTCGCCGGAATCTTTAAAAGATCCCGACTTTCGTCGGGATGACACAACTTTATTTAGGGAAGGAGGTTTCTATGTTAAATTGGGCCGTCACTTTTTTCGTTATCGCCATTGTAGCCGCAGTGTTGGGATTCACCAACATCGCAGGTTCAGCCATTGACATCGCTAAGATTTTGTTCTTTGTCTTTTTAGTTTTAGCGGTCGTGTCGTTCGTTTTTGGCCGGAGAGTTTCCGCGTAGTTTTACAATGAAGGCCTCATCAAGAGGGGATTTACTCAATAGTACCAGTTTAGGAAGGATTTCTATGAACACAAATTACTCAAAAGTCTTTCTAGCAGTCATGTTCGGCCTTTTATTCTCCAGCGTGTCCGTACGCGCCTCCCAGACCGATGACCGCATCCAATCATCGGCCAAGGACTCCTATGTCTTTAGGACATACCTTAAAGATGATGCCATCAACACATCCTCTAATGACGGCGTGGTGACCTTGACGGGCACAGTCAGTGAAGAGTCCCATAAATCATTGGCCCAAGAGACCGTGGCCAGTTTGCCCGGGGTCAAAAGTGTCGATAATCAGCTGACCATCTCCGGCCAACAGCCGCCTGAGAATTCCGATGGATGGCTCAGCATGAAGGTCAAAGGGGCCCTGTTATTCAATCGCAATGTGAGCGCTGTGAATACCGAAGTTTATGTTACCGACGGGATTGCCACCTTAAAGGGCCACGCTGACAGCCAGGCCCAAAAAGACCTGACCGGTGAATATGCCAAAGACATCGATGGTATTAAAGGTATCGATAACCAAATGACCATCGTGGAAAATGCTGATAAATCCGATCAGAACAAAGACAATAAGATCGATGATGCCTCCATCACCGCCCAGGTCAAGATGGCTTTCCTGACGCACCACTCGACCAGTGCCTTTAAGACCGGCGTTGAGACAAACAATGGGATCGTCACCCTCAGCGGCAATGCCATCAACGGGGCTGGCAAAGACATGGCCACCAAGGTCGCCAATGATATCAACGGTGTGACCAATGTCATCAACAATATGACCATTAATCCATAAGTCATATCACACCAATTTTGCGTAGGGGCGGACCTTGTGTCCGCCCGATGGAAGGGCCTAGCCCCTACGCTCAATTTGGACAGCAAGGAGAAAAGGAATATGTTTAAGAAAACGTTACAAATATTATTCGGAGTCGCTTTGGCTGTTCAACTCACAGGATGCTTTTTCTCTGACCGCGACCACCGCCGTGATTATGACCACCATGACGATCATCATGACGATCATCACGACCATGATGCAGGCGTCGATGTGCATTTACATGGATAATCAAGTTTTCCGGGATGAATATGGAGTGTTTTTCTTCGATCGCGAAATGGGTATCAGATAAAGCCGCGCAATCCTATGTAGGCTTCGCGGCCTTCCTGATTGTCTTGGTTTGGGCCCTCGCCGGATTTCCTTATCATTTTGACGTGATGTGGCACTTGATTATCGGCACGTTATCAGCGGTCATTTCCATTTTGATGCTTTTTATCATCCAAAACAGCCAGAACCGCCATACCATCGCGATCCAGTTAAAGCTCGATGAAATCATCCGGGCCACCAAGGGCGCTCATAACGAAATGATGGACATTGAGAAATTAACAGATGAAGACCTGGGAAAGATCCAGAGAAAATATGGCTTATTGGCCGAAAAAACCAAAGAAGATTTAAAAGAAGGCAAACTCGACACGCATAGCCCTGATCCAACTTGAATAACCATGGAGGCAATATGACCCAAACATTAGTCAACTCATTACGTTTGTTTGTCTGTGCGGCTTTAACGATGCAGTTAATTGGCTGCGGGACACTGATGTACCCTGAACGCCGCGGGCAAAGAGGCGGAAGATTGGATGTCGGCGTGACCATTCTGGATGGCATAGGCTTATTATTTTTTATTATCCCGGGCGTTATTGCCTTTTGCGTCGATTTTGGTAATGGGACCATTTACCTGCCGGAAAGAGGCATGAGAAGCTCCCTGGACCTTAAGAATTTCAAAGAAGTGAAATTTGATCCCAAACATAGCAGTATGGCCAGCCTTGAAAGGATCATCAAAGACCAGACGGGCTATGAAGTCAAATTGGCCCAAGATAATGTCAGGGTCACTAAATTAAGTTCTCTCAATGACATGCTGGTTCAGTTCGCCAAGATCATCCCTGTCAGCCAGAATGATCGCCTCGCACTTTTATAGATAGACAGTTATTGAAAGGAGACAAAGATGGGAAACGGACCTATAGGAATTGTTACAGTACTTTTGATTGTCCTGCTTGTTTGGTTCTTGGCCGGAGGCCGGCCATTTAGACACGCCGGAGGGGATCTACGGACTACCGTTCATGATGCAGGTCAAGACCTTAGATCTTCAGGCCGTGATGTGGCCGATTCCATACGGCATGACACCCAATAGTTTCAACATCTAACCCGTCGTTGTCAGCATTGTAGACAATGAGTCTGTGGTCAATGAATAATGTAAGATAGGAGTAAAAAATGTTAAAGCACATCTTAAGATTTAAAACAGCGTTGATGTTTTCAGTAGGGCTGTCAATGGTCACGCCTGGCGCATTTGCGCAAGGACATCAAGAGGGACATAATGGCGGACATAACCGAAGCACCATGAATAGGGGTTCCATGGCGCATGGCAGGAACAATGGGCAAAGAGGGGGGCATGGAAACAGGCATTATTATCATAATGGCAATTGGAATAGGAACGGTTGGTATGGGTGGGGGACTCCTTTTCCAGTGATGTCTGATGGCGTGCTGGTGGCGTCACTACCGCCGGGCTCTACAACGGTCCTGGTTGGCGGCAATACCTATTACTATGGTAATGACATGTACTTTAGACAAGTGCCTGCAGGCGGGTTTGCCGTGGTCAATGTATCTTTAACGAATTAAAATAAGGGAAAAATCAAATGGATAAATATAAAGCAAAGCCGACTTCTTCTGATCAACAATCCGCTCAAATGATACGCCAAGCCCTCAAAGATGATCAGGGATTATCCGCGGTGGCCAAGGACATCCATGTTAGTGTCAAAGAAGGCACGGTGACATTGGATGGGCAAGTTTTTAACGATCAACAAATGAATCTCGCCACCAATACGGCTTCAGCCGTTGCCGTGGATGATAAAGTGAAGAACCACATGGAGATAAGAAAATGACGAACAGCGTACAGTTTATCAAATTTTTCCTGTTACTCGCCCTTTTTGTTCTAAGTTTTACTACTTATGTCTCTGGGCCCAATCCCCACGTATTGGTGCAGGCGCGTACCAATGAAGGCGGATGGAAATAGACAATATTCGGCAATGGATAGACACATTAGAAAAGAATTTGTCCTCTGTTGTGTGGCAGGGAGCATTGTCACGGCCACGGACTTTAGTATTTACTACGTCTTATTTCATTTCTTTGCCTATAATATTTCTAAAGGGATATCTTTTACCTGCGCCGGCGTTCTGGGGTATGTACTTTATAAATATTGGATCTTTAAGAGAAATCAGACGTCCTTGGCTGAAGCGGTCCGTTACGTCTTCATTAATTCCCTGGCCTTGGGTCTCAATGTTGTTATCAATCAGGAGGCTTTGATCCACTGGCCAGGGCATGTGCTGATGGCTTTGGTTATGGCCACCGCATTTACGGGCCTTTTTAACTTTGTTCTTTTTAAGTGGTGGGTTTTCGGCCCCAAATCAAACCAAAAAGAATTAAATCCAGAGGAGGTACATGGCAGAAGCTTCCATAACCAGCATTGAGGATACTATAGTCTTGAATTCGGGGGAAGAGATTTACCCTCAAGAGTTGGAAGATTTTTATACAAAGCTGGCCCCTATTAAAGAGATGTGCGTCTTTTCAGTCTCAGGCATGCATGGGGTTGTAAATTCAAAAGTGCTTTGGGCTGTCATTCGACCTGATCTCGATAGTTTCAGGGAATTTGGAGAAGTGAATCTCCGTGGAGTGCTCCAGGAAAGGTTTGATAATGCCTCGCAGGGGCTTCCATTATACAAAAGGATTACAGGCTTTACGGTAACACTTGATGATTTTCCTTTAAAGGCCTCCGGCAAGATCAATAGAAATAAGATTAAGGCCATTTACGAGCAACGGGTGATCGCCGGCAAAGAGGGCGCTCTTCCGGTGTCAGGAAGACTTTCAGGGCAGGATCTTGCCTTAACAGGTTCCGTGATCGGCAAAAGGATACTCCAATGCCTCAGGGAACAAAGCGGCATCCGAAGGCCCATCATCCTGGAGGATTCTTTGGAACTGGACTTAGGGGTAGATTCTCTGGGGAGAATTGAACTGGCTTCAGCGCTTCAGTCAGCTTTTAGCGCGGACTTGAAGATTGAATCAATATCAAGGGCCTTTAGCGTCAAGGACCTGATATTGAGCATAACGGAGGCCCTGATAGGTGCCAAAGATATACCGCTGGAAGACCAACACATATCCCCCGGTGAAGATTATTGGAAAGAAAATCTGAAGGTTCTCCCTAAGCAAGACACCTTGCGGATGCTTGAATTGACAACTGGTTATTTTGCGTGGTTGTTTCGATTTCTGTTTACAGCCATCGACTGTTTGCTTTTTAAATTATTCTTCAGTATTAAGCAAGAAGGGGCCGGGAATGTCCCTCTAGAAGGCGCTTATATTTTGTATGGCAATCATACCAGTTTTCTTGATGGTCCGGCCATTGGCGCTTGCCTGCCCCGCAGGCCGGTATTTCAGATCTTTTATTTTGTCTTCGGACCCTATTTTTTTAGGCCGTTTATCAAGAACCGTGTTTTGCGGAATTTTGTCAAGATGGGGAGGTTTATTCCCTTTGATTTTTCCACCCATTTTCTGGAAGCCTTGCGCAGCTGTTATTTTGTTCTGGAACACGGTAAGGGCCTGTGCTTTTTTCCCGAGGGTTTACGCAGCACGGACGGTAAGATAGGGGAATTTAAAAAAGGCTTTGGTATTTTGGCCAAGGTGACAGGCGCCATGCTCCTGCCGGTGGCCATCACCGGGGCCCATGAGGCTTGGCCCAGCACCGCAAAGTATCCCAAACGCCATCCGATCAACATTAAATTCGGAAAACCCCTCCTTCCCGGAGATTTAGAGAAGGAGGGCATATCCATGGGTGCCCAAGATCCTTATGAAGCCATCTGCCTGGCCGCCAGAAAAGCACTCGTGGAATTAAAGAATTCATGAGTCTACTCGATACATAAGATTTTCGTAGGGGCGGACCTTGTGTCCGCCCGAAGGAATAAGCCGACACAAGGTCCGCCCCTACGCCCAACTTGGAAAGCAATACTTATGAATATATTACTGATGACCAACACCTATAAGCCCTTGGTCGGCGGACTGGAAAAATCCGTCAGTAGTTTTGCTCAAGAGTATAGAGCGGCGGGGCACAAGGTCATTATTATAGCTCCCGAATTTCCTGATATGGTACCGGAAGAAGATGTGATCCGGGTCGCGGCGATGAAGAATTTTAATGGGTCGGATTTTTCCGTACAATTACCCATTCAGGGAACATTGAAAACAGCCTTGGATGGATTCTCTCCCCATATTGTCCACTCCCAGCACCCCTTTCTTATCGGGGACACCGCCTTGAAAATCGCTTCCAAATATAATGTACCGTTGGTCTTCACACACCATAGTCTCTACGAGGAGAATGTCCACTATATGCCTGGGAATGAAGAGGCCCTCAAACGTTTTATGATTGAATTATCAACGGGATATGCCAATCTGGCAGACCATGTTTTTGCCCCCAGCGAAAGCGTCATGCGCATGATGATCGAAAGAGGAGTGCTAAGCCCCATGACTGTGGTACCCACCGGGATCTATATAGAGCAGTTTAACCGGGGGGCTGGAAAGGCTTTCCGGAAAAAGATGCATATTCCCTCCGATGCTTTTGTCGTGGGCCATGTGGGACGGTTGGCTCCTGAGAAGAATTTGGAATTCTTAACGCGGGCCGTGGGTCAGTTTTTAAAGAAGGTTCCCAACGCTCATTTTCTCATCGGAGGCAGCGGCCCCTCAGAGGAGACCATCAAAGAGATCATGGCCCAAGAGGGTGTAAGTGAGCGTTTGCATTTAGCGGGCCTGCTGCGAGGCAAAGACTTGATTAATGCGTATCATGCCATGGATGTTTTTGTTTTTGCCTCCCAAAGCGAGACCCAGGGATTGGTTGTGACCGAAGCCATGGCTGCTGGCATTCCCGTGGTCGCTGTTGATGCTCCTGGCGTGCGCGAGGTGGTCCGTGACAGGGTGAACGGCCGTTTGATTATGAATGAATCTATTGAAGAATTTGTTACGGCATTGGAGTGGTTCAAAAAAGAGCCAGTGACAAGCCTCAAGAAAATAAAAATCGCATGCAAAGAAACAGCCCGAAGTTTCACCATGAAGATTTGCGCCCAAAGGGCCATGGATATCTATAGCACACTGACCACGAACCAAGGGTTTTCCCGTCGTATTAAAGCTAAAGAAGATGGTTTTTGGTCAAAAGCTGTCCGATCTTTCCAAACCCAGTGGGGATTGGCGAAAAATCTATCTCATGCCACAGGAGCGTACTTGACTCAATCCCCGCAGGCTTTACCCGATGTCAATACCTGACATTCTTCATCGATTATACCCAGGTATAATTGTTATTTTTTATCCCTTCCCTAGAATAAACCCATTGATTTACATTCTTTGCAAATCATGATCATTGATGAGGCCAAGTTGTTTAGATGCAAATCAAGGAGAGATCCCGTATGAGAAGTAAAGTCCTGATTGTGGATGATGATGCAATATTAAGAAGCGAACTCCGTGATTTTCTTGAGGGAGAAGAAGTCATAGAGGCAGAAAGCGGCGAGGGAGCCTTAAATTTGCTGAAACGTATCAATAATATTGGGGTCGTGGTCCTGGATGTGATGATGAAAGGCATGAGCGGACTTGATGTCTTGGCTGTCATCAAAAAAAATAACCCTGATCTTTGCGTCATTATTGTTACAGGGACCAGTTCAAAGGACACGGCCATTGAAGCGCTCAAGGGACATGCGGATGATTACCTTGAAAAACCCCTTGATGTGCAGAAATTAAAGGACATTGTGGAGCGGTTCTTAGATGGTGAAAGTCTTAATGGGCTTAGCAAGAACGGCATCAAAAGCAAGATCCAACGAACAAAGGACTTTGTGGTAAAGAATAGTTGTAAAAAGATCCTCTTACATGATATTGCGACGCTGGTGTCCTTGAGTCCAAAATATTTAAGCCGTGTTTTTAAGCTCAGGGAGGGCATCAATTTTAGCGATTACCGCCTCAATGTACAAATGGCGAAAGCCAAAAGATTATTGGTTGACTTAGATTATAATATCTACCAGGTAGCTGAGGCATTGGGCTATGAAAATAGCGAATCCTTTAGCCGCCAATTTAAGCGCATTTTTGCGCTTACCCCGACCGCGTACCGAAATAAAATCCAAAGGACAAAGTGACGCTCACGCCTGTTTCTTCCCAAAGTTTTGAAATACGCTACCGCAGGCTCTTTGAGACCGCCAGAGACGGGATAGCTATTTTAAATGCCCAGACAGGCAGGATTGACGATGCCAATCCGTTTTTGTTCAAATTACTGGGGTATTCCCATCAGGAAATGATAAAAAAGGATTTTTGGGACATTTTTCCTCTCCAGAAGATACCCATGGCCAGGTTTAAAGAATTGCAGGTCAAAAAGTATACACGCTTTGAAGACTTGCCTCTTGAAAGCAAGAGAGGCAAGAAGATCCAGGTTGAATTTGTCAACAATATCTATACTGTTAATGGGAAGAACGTCATCCAATGCAATATCCGTGACATTACGGACCGTAAAAAGACGGAAGAAAAGCTTGAAAAGTATTATGAGTCATTGGAACTACAGGTCACTCAACGTACGCATCAGCTAACGGGGAAGAATGAAGAACTAAAGCATGAAATTCTTGACCGACAGGCGAGCGAGAGACTTATTAATGCCAGCAATAAGGTCTTGAAGCTATTGATTTCCAAGAAAATTTCTCAAAACCAGTATTCATGCACCTTGATTAAATACCTTAAGGACTGGTCCCAATGCCGTTGTGTGGGACTCCAGGTCATCAATGGCAAGGAACCACTTCACTATGATTCCTTTGAAGGCTTTACGCCTGGATTCTGGAAACGTGAGAATGGAATTTCCCTTCTTAAAAAAGAGGTCTTTAATATCGATGTCTTAAATCCTCAGGTAGAACCGGAATACGTCATGGCCATGACCCCCAAAGGGTCTTTTCGCTGCGATAATACAAGAGAGTTCGTTGCCGGCATCTCAAAGAAGGCAAAAATAAGATTTTTGAAAGCCCGTGTGAAGAATGGTTTTATGTCTGTTGCCATCGTTCCCGTCTATAACCGGGGTCAAATGACCGCAGCCATCCATTTGGCTGACGAAAAAGCTGGCATGGTCCATTTAAGTAAGATTGAGTTCATTGAACAACTGGCACCTTTGATTGCCGAGGGGATCGATAAATTTGATATGGAAAACAAAATGGAAATCGCCCACCACGCATTGGCCCAATCCAAGCGTTTATCGGATATTGGGACATTGGCGGCAACCGTGGCCCATGAGCTGCGTAATCCTTTGGCGGCCATCAATATTGCGACGCAGAATATCCGCCGCAAAAAGCAGGATTTGCCGATTGAAAAGCACCTTGACAATATTGAGAAAAAGGTGCTCGAAAGTGACCAGATCATCAATAATCTCCTCTTTTGCTCAAAAATAAGAATGCCACATTATGAAGCCGTTGATATTCCCTCCATTCTTAATGAATGTATCAGTGCCATTAAAAAGAGGGATGGTAAGCGAAGGTTTAAACTCATCCAATGGACAGGCAACGCAAAGGTGATTATTGACGCCGACTCCTTGCAGATGAAGGAACTTTTTAGTAATCTTCTCAATAACGCTTTTGATGCGACCGCAGGTGTCAAGGGCGTCATCACCGTGGGCTTGCACGTTGATGACAGCGCGTCAATAGGAATTCATATCAAGGATAACGGTATTGGCATTCCGCCTGAAAATCTCAAGAAGATACGCGAGCCGTTCTTTACAACCAAGGCCAAAGGCACCGGCCTTGGCCTCACGGTCTGCCAGCAAATCATCACTGTGCATAATGGTGAATTCGATATAAAAAGCCAAATAGGCCACGGGACCACGGTAACCATCTCTTTACCCAAGAAAAGATAATAATATGAAAAGAAAAATACTTTTTATCGATGATGACAAAGAATTGTCCGAAGAAATGGTTGATCTTTTATCATCTGAAGGGTATGGCGTTCAGGCTGCCTTCGATGGTCTGGAAGGTGTACGTCTCATCAACAAGCACCCCTATGACGTTATTCTACTTGATATTAAAATGCCCTTCATCAATGGCCTCGATCTTTTAAAAATAATGGAGAACACTGGCTTCAAGGGTAAGGTCATTCTTATGTCCGGTAAACCGTTTCTTGAAAAAGAGATCAAGAAACTTGGGCTAGGGCCCATGATCAGCGGCTTTATCTCCAAACCTTATGACGTCAATAGACTTTTAGATATCCTCCAAACCGCCTAATGCCACTGGACACGTGTACATGTTTAAATTAGTTTCTAATAGACTGTCATTCCCGCGAAAGCGGGTCCTCATACCGGACACTCGCAGGAGTTCGGAATCCAGTATCGTGAAAGAGATAGTGCACGTATAACAGTTCTCACCACAGAAAAGGAGAAGTCTTTATGACAGAAACTCAAGGCAGGACAAGCAATGCCAAGATCAGTGACGCCCTGGAACTTTTAAATGAGGCGGCTAAAGAAAAGAAAGATGAGTTAAAAGGACTCATGGCCAACAGGTATTCGCACATCCGTGAGGCCATGACAGCAGGTGTTGATCACGGCAAAGAGGTTTTAAAGCATACTCAGGATTTTGCCATGGAGGCGATGGCACAGGGCAAGGAAAAAGCGACCGCCATCGCCACCGACATCGATAAGCGTGTGCACAAGGACCCGTGGGTCTATATCGCCGGAGCTGCCGCCGCCTCTTTGCTCGTGGGCTATTTGATGGGGTCTAAACGTAAATAACGTGAGTTCAACATAAGATATTCCGTCATCCTGAGGCCTGCTTTTCAGGCCGAAGGATCTTGAGATATCTTAAGAATCCAGGATGGAAAAGTATGCCGATACGTCGGATTTTTCAACAATTGGTTTCTTCATTTTTGCTTCTAAATATGGTCAGAAAATTTAAAAGCAGATCTGAGTTGATGAAGATAAAGGTCGCCCGGATTTATGTCCTTGGAGTCAGGAAAACGAGGGTTTTCTTTCTAGGGGCTTTGTTTGTGCTTCTCTCTTTTATTTTCTTGATTAACGGCCTGTCCCTGATCCAAACAGCATTTTTTAATTATTCTGAGTGGACCAATGAAACGAAGTTTATCATGGCGCTCATCTTAGGGGCCATAGAGTTTCTGGGAGCGACAGGTGTTTTGATTTACCTCTTTAGAGAAGAAACCTGGGGCAAGTTTTCTGGCGTTCCCCACGTAGTCCGTGCGGTCATCGACCAAGAGGCCGGGGAGCGTTGAAATATATTGACAAATGGCCGCCAAAGATGAGAATTGGGTGATAGGAGGCGCAGATTTTAAGTAGAGCTGCGTGATACGAATGCCCGACCTTCTTTCCGCTCGAATGCAAATGGCCGTGTCTTTGGGGTTTCACATCATTTTTGCGTGTGTGGGTATGGTCATGCCTTTTTTAATGGTCGCTGCGCATGGCCTCTGGCTTAAGACCAAGGAGCCTGTTTATGAGGACATGACCAGGGCATGGTCCAAAGGGGTGGCCATCCTCTTTGCCACCGGGGCTGTGTCCGGCACTGTTTTGTCGTTTGAATTAGGATTGCTTTGGCCTGGTTTTATGGTGCATGCAGGCCCTATTTTCGGAATGCCGTTCTCCCTCGAGGGGACGGCTTTTTTTATTGAAGCCATTGCCATTGGATTTTATTTATATGGTTGGAACAAGATCGACCCAACCCTCCATTGGTTCTGCGGTTGGCTGGTTGGAATCTCCGGGATTGCCTCGGGAATTTTTGTCGTCGCAGCCAATAGTTGGATGAACGCACCTTCAGGATTTGATTGGGTCAATGGCCACGCGATTCACATTGATCCCCTCAAAGCCCTTTTCAATGATGCCTGGTTTTCCCAAAGCCTGCATATGACCATCGCTGCCTTTGAAGCGGTGGGTTTTGCTGTGGCCGGTATTCATGCCTATTTTTTATTAAAGGACCCCAAGAACATATTTCATACAAAAGCCATCCGGATAGCCATTTGGTTTGCCGTCGTAGCCGCCATGCTCCAGCCTTTGAGCGGGGACCATAGCGCTAAAGATATCGCTCATCGACAGCCCATTAAATTGGCAGCCGCGGAAGCTGATTTTAAAACTCAAAGTTACGCGCCGTTACGTATCGGTGGCATTCTGGATATGGAAACGGAAAAGGTCAATGGCGCGATAGAGATTCCCGGCGTATTAAGTTTGTTGAGCTTTAATCGTGTTGATGCGACGGTCAAAGGTTTGGATGATTTCCCCCGGAATAACTGGCCGCCTGTCCTGATTGTGCATTATGCCTTTGAGTTGATGGTTGCCTGCGGTATGCTCCTGGCTGCAACCGGACTCCTATTTGTCCAGCAGTTTTTGGTGAAGAAAGATGTGCTGTTTCAACGATGGTTCTTGAAATGGCTCGTCTTTTGCCTGCCTTTAGGATTTATAGCGCTGGAAGCAGGATGGACAGTCACCGAAGTTGGCCGTCAGCCATGGATCATCTTTGGCATCATGAGGACCAAGGATGCCGTAACGCCGATGCCAGGTTTGATCGTGCCATTTCTGGCCATCACAATCCTGTACCTGTTTTTATCAGTAATTGTGACCTGGCTCATGCTCCGCCAATTCAAATCACTGTCAAACTCGCGTTAGTTTAAGAGAATTACATCGGGTGGCGAGGAGTGATGTTAACGGGCGGACGGTGACTGCTCAAGTCATCGTACAAGGAAAACCGGCATTCTGGCCGCTGATAGGGTTGAATTTCGAATCAGGAGCACGTTAATGTCACGACCAGCCAGGACCCGATGGGGCAATAATAGGGAGTTATTATGCTTTACATCGTCATAGTATTCTTGGTGATGTCTCTGCTGTTCTACTGCCTACTGGGCGGTGCTGACTTTGGCGCCGGCGCTTTAGAGTTCTTTGTGCCTAAGCAGTACCGCAAAAGGCATGAAGAATTGGTCGCCCATGCGATGGGGCCTGTATGGGAAGCCAATCATATCTGGCTTATCCTGTTGATCGTGATCTTATTTAATGCTTTTCCCCAAGTCTATACCCAATGCTCGATCTATTTTCATGTTCCATTGACCCTGATGTTAATCGGCATCGTCGCTCGTGGCTGCGCCTTCACCTTCCGCAATTATGATGCTGTCAAAGACAACACCCATCGTTATTATTCATTAGGTTTTGGGATCTCCAGCCTATTAACTCCCATTATGTTTGGCATGATCATGGGAGGCATGTTTTTTGGTGTTGACCCCCAGGCCCCAACATATTTCCAGAAGTACATTACATCCTGGTTTAACTGGCCGTCCTTTGCGCTGGGCATTTTTGTGCTGAGTTTATTTATGTATCTAGCCAGCGTCTACTTAATCGGAGAGTCTGAGGATCCAGAGACAAGGAAGTTTTACACGGGCTGCTGCCAAAAAGCAAGCCTGACGATGCTATTGGCCGGCCTGTTGGTTTTTCTCCTGGCGCAAGGAAGCCCTCATCCATTATTAGCCCCATTCTTTACTAATCCTGTAAGTGTCACCTGTTTTGCCGCGGCCAGTGTCTTTACCCTCATTTTCTGGCAAAAAATCCGGCGAGGCCGATTAACAGAGTGGTCTATCCGCGTTCTTGCTGGTCTTCAGGTTAGCTTGGTATTATTGGCATGGCTTGCCGTGATATTTCCTAATGTATTGTTTTATCGGGGCGGGGCCCGCCTTTCTCTGCTGGATGCCGCCACGCCTGAGGCGACCATCAACGTTCTTGCCTGGTCACTGATGATTGGCGCCTTACTTTTTTTGCCCATCCTTTTTTATCTCATCCGTGTTTTTAAAGTCATGAAAAAATAGGAAGTTACACCTCGGTACAATTGATCGACACCCTTTCATCCCTACAATAGGGCTATGTCCAATGAAACAGTCGCCGAATTACTGATAGAACGCCTGATGCAGTGGGGTGTGGATACGATCTTCAGTCTTCCCGGGGATGGTATCAATGGTATTTATGAAGTCCTTCGCCTCAATGAAAAGAAAATCAAATTAGTGCAGGTGCGCCATGAAGAAGCTGCGGCTTTTGCGGCTTGCGCCTATGCGAAATACTCCGGGCGTTTAGGGGTATGCCTGGCGACCTCCGGCCCCGGAGGCGTGCATTTACTCAACGGGCTTTATGATGCCAAATTCGACGGCCAGCCGGTGCTGGCTATCACCGGGCATACTTTCCATGATCTAATCGGTACCCATTACAAGCAGGACCTGGATCTCGATAAATTATTTATGGATGTGGCCGCTTATAATGAACGGATCATGGGCCCTTCGCATGTCTGCAATGTTGTCGACGAAGCGATCAAAACGGCTTTAAGTCAGCGTACCGTTGTCCATATCAATATTCCTAAAGACATTCAGGAATGGAAAATGGATGGACAGCGCTCTGTGGCCAATATCCCGTCCCACAGCGCTGATATTTATCAATTGTCCAGGCCAGTGCCTTCAGCGCTGGAATTAAATAGTGCCGCGGCCATCATCAATAGCGGAAAAAAGATTGTCATTCTAGCCGGTCGAGAGGCTTTGGATGCGCGCGAGGAAATCCTGTCTCTCGCCGCCTTGACCCAGGGGGTCATCATAAAAGCGCTTCTGGGCAAGGCCGTTGTACCCGACGACAGCCCCTACACGACGGGTGGTATAGGACTTCTTGGGACCGCTCCTTCCCAAGATGCCATGCAGGAATGCGATACCTTGATCATGGTGGGCACAAGCTTTCCGTACTTGGAATTTTATCCAAAACAACCTGTCCGGACCATCCAAATCGATGTTGATTCGGCCCGTATTGGCCTTAGGTGTAAGGTAGACGTGGGATTAACGGGTGATTGCCGGGAAACGTTACGGGCTTTACTCACCCAGCTGCAGCCCCAGGAAGATAAGATTTTTCTGCAAAGGTCCCAGGAACGGATGAAGCGGTGGAATGAATTGTTGACTGCTGAAGGTACATGCACAGACAAACCGCTTAAACCGCAGGTGGTTGCCTACCAGCTTAATGCCCATATCAATAACGATTGCATTATCTGCGCCGATACAGGGGTGGTGACCACATGGGCCGCGCGTCATCTCTTGATCCGTGGGGGCATGAAATTCTCCGTCTCCGGTAATTTTTCAAGCATGGCCAATGCGCTGCCTTATGCCGTCGGTGCAGCCATGGGAAATCCCGGCCGCCAGATCATTTGCCTTTGCGGGGACGGTGGATTCTCAATGCTCATGTGCGAACTGGCGACGATCGCCAAATATAAACTTCCGGTTAAAATCATTATTTTTAAGAACAACACCTTTGGTATGATCAAATGGGAGCAGATTGTTTTTGAAGGTAATCCCCAATACGGCCTGGACCTTCACCCCATTGATTTCGCCATGTTCGCGCGTTCCTGCGGGGTAGAGGCCTTTAGTCTTGATGATCCCGCGGAGGCTGAAGGGATATTCCGTCAAGCCTTGAGCACCTCTGGCCCATCGGTCATTGACGCCCACGTTGACCCTCATGAAGCCCCCATGCCCGGCCACATCACTTCTTCCCAAGCGTGGCATTTTGCCGAAGCGATGATCCGAGGAGAAAAAGACCGCTGGGACATCGTCAAAACCGTTATAAAAAATAAAATCCGTCGGATATTCTAGTGCGTAGTACATACCTTCATTGCAGCTATCTGGCCTTAATCTAGTTTTCATTTTGTCTTTATGTTGTTTTTGTTATAAATCATCTTATGGAAAGTCATCAACTCATGATAAAAATTCTCTTGGAAATACCCTAGGGCTATGAAAAAATTCTTTATAGTGTTGGGCATCGTAGTTGCCGTTTTTGTGGGACTGGGTTTTACCAAGGATGTAATCCTTAAATCCATGGTGACAAATATGGCGACCAAGATCATCGGTACGCCGGTGCATATGGATGGTTTTTCCCTGCAATTTTTTACCTCAACAATCCATATTACCGGTTTTAAAATGGATAACCCTGCCGGGTTCCCGGAGGGTGTCTTGGTGTCCTGCCCGCAGATAAAGGTCATCTTTAAGCGCGCTTCCCTATTTAAGAAGACCCCTCATTTTTTACTTGTCGATATTGAGCTCAAAGACATGGTGATCACGAAGAATAAAGAGGGAAAACTCAATGTGGATTCTTTAAAAATAGTACAACAGTCGAAATCTTCCCCGTCTGCGCCCATGCAAATTGACCGTCTCAATTTAAGCATCGGCAAGATTGTTTATATGGACTATTCAACGAGCGGGCCTCCCAGTGTCCGGGCCTACAATGTCAATAGCCGCAAGAGCTATAAGAGTGTTCCCAGCGCTGAACAGTTGGGCTTGCTGGTACTGGCTGCCCCTATGAAGGCCGCTGCCATCAAAGATGCGGAGATCTACGGCGTCGCCGCAGTTGCAGGGGTGGCTGTGCTGCCTGTGGCCATCGCAGCGACGTTTATAGGTCAGGACAGTGTGAAGCAAGACATTGATGCTACCTTTGATCATGCCTACCAAGTCTCTCTCAATGTGGTCAAGAGTATGGGAACCATCAGGGAGAATGATGCCTCCAAGGGTGTGATAAAAGCTGATATTCATGGGGCGATGGTGGCGCTCAGGCTTACCAAAGGCATTGCCAATAAAACAGAAATCACGATTTCCGCACGCAAATACATGTTTCCCCAACCCGAGACTGCAGGGGGGGTTTTGTACCAGATCGATGATAAACTCTAAGCAAGCGAGGGATCGTCCCGGCATTATACCCAGGTACAATTGAAGACGTTTTTTTCTACCTTTAGAATATTCTTGTGAGGGTAGATTCCCAAAAGCTCGCCTTTGATGACTCAAACCCCAAGATACTGCTTATTAAATTAAGCGGGGATTGGCAGGTTTCCGCATGCCCTCTTTCGGAAAGTGAAGTTTCCTCGCAGTTCGCCGACCATCCAAAGATTAGAATTCCCCCAGCCGATTCTCCCCCCAAATTATTCCGGCTTAGCCAAAACCCTGAATGCAGCCTGCGCCTCCTTAAGCCATCAAATCGCCCAGAGATTGGCCATATTAAAACAAGAAGCACCGGTAGCAAAAAAGTAAATAACGCGAAGGTCTTTGTCATTGCTTGACTTGATCTCCGGAAATGGATAATATTAAGGCCAATGACTCATCGCCCTTTGATATTATGTGTCTATAGTTCTCTGGTATTTTGCATGACATTTTTCAGTTGTCCTATCGTCCATGGGTATAGCTTCAGTGATTATATCAATTCGTCCCAAGCATCTTCGAAGAATTCGGTCAACAAAGCTTTGGATATAACTGCCGCGCCGAATGATGTAGTCGAGAAACGGGCAGATAAGCAGGACACTAAACCCTCCGGCTTACAAAGTATTCCAGGCCGATGGAAGGCGTGTGACGCGGATAGTGAGTGTACTGCAGGCGTGGTTGATTGCGTCTCTTGGGAGGCGCTCAATAAAAAGTATTTACACAAGCTTGGCAAGGATTTGAATGCTTGCGTGGCGTCCATTGATCCTGGTTTCCAGCCGCAAACAGCGTGCGTGGCCAAGACATGCCAAACCACCAATAAAAGTACCAACGTTTCATGGGAAGAATGGTTAAATGACATGCAAGAGAAAAAGGACCGCTAATTTATGAATATTAAAGCCATGAGAAATGTCCACTTGTATTTAGGGTGCTTTTTTGCGCCTCTATTGATTCTTTTTTTAGTCACCGGATGCTGGCAGACATTTGACTTGCACCAGGCCAGCAAGCAAGCCAACGGCTACAAACCACCGGAGATTGTTAAATCCCTCTCCCAAGTTCATATGAGCCAGCGCTGGAGCAGTGGCGATGTTCGTCCCAAGCCTTCGGTCATTTTCCGTTATCTCATTGTATTGATGTCTTTAGGATTATTAGTGACGACGGTGCTAGGTATTGTCATGGCCTTTAAGTACACCCGTCCCTGGAGAGTTTGGGTGCTTTTGTTCTTAGGCCTATTTGTCCCATTTTTTTTGTTATGGATGGCCCGGGGTTTTAAGTAAACATTTTCAATTTGTCATCCTGAGCGAAGGTCCTCATGCCGGACATTCGGTCCTCGAACCGGACACTCGCAGGAGCTCGCAGATGCTCCGAAGGATCTCTAAATGAATATGAGAAGATTTGCTTACTTTTGTGGGGCAATTTTTATTTTAATATCAATTTCAGCCTTTGCCCAGGAAGCATCTCCCAGCGATGAAATAGTCATCAAAGCTGCTGATGCCGTTATGTTTCAACTAACGGCCAATATGAAATTGACCGAAGACCAAATCAGCGCTATCAGGCCAATTGTCGTCGATCGGATCGTTAAGGAAAGAAATATCTACCTTAGCCTGAAAGAAGGCAATATCGATGGTAAAACGCTGGTCACCCAAAGGCTGCAAGTCATCAATGATGAGAACCGCGCCCTCGCTGCCATCCTATCTCCTGACCAAATGAAAATCTGGCTCAACATGCCGCAGTACCAGTAGCAAAATCCCTATTTTCCTAACTCATTCTTACAAGATTATTCTGCAAGTCTATGTGAATTAATAGTTTACAAATAATATTTCTTAACCCCCTGACGGGACTTCCGACCCTCCAATCCAAAAATTTCCTCGAGAAACATCAATCTGCCATCGTTCTACAATGACATCTGCTTCAACATAAATTAGCATTGCTAAAGATTATAAGGTATACTTTCATTGAAGTTTATAAAAAGAGAGCACTTGCATGAAACCCCATAATTTTAAAATCATTCATATTATTCTCATTGCTGCCTTTGTTGGGTCTTCCTTATATCTACCCCAATCTCAAGCTAACGGAGTATTGTCTTTTATGCCTACGCCTGGAACAATGGTAAATTTAAGTCCTAAATTTACCCCTGCGATCATTCGGGGCATGACCATTGATGTTAGAAATCCTTTTGCTTTTACCTTTCTAATTGATCGTGGTGACAGACCAATTGCAACGGATCAAAAGAAAGAATTGTATGAGAAATTGATCAAATATTTCTTAGCCGCGATGACAATAGCCGAGGATAAGCAATGGGTCAATCTTTCTCCCTATGAAAAGAATCGCATTATTGATATAAATTTTGGTAAAACGGAAATGGGCCGTGATCTTTTGGCGCAAGATTATATGCTAAAACAGCTCACTTCATCCTTGCTATATCCTGAGAATGCAATCGGCAAAGAATTCTGGAATAAAATCTATACTGAAGCTTCCCATAAGTATGGAACAACCAATATACCCATAAATACTTTCAATAAAGTATGGATAACTCCGGATAAAGCTTCCGTATATGAAAAAGATAGAACAGTCTTAATTGTTGAAAGTAAATTGAAAGTTCAGCTGGAAAAAGATTACTTAGCTACAGAAAAGAATCATGAGAAACAAAATACAATTAGTGTTAATTTTGCGAAATCGGGAATCCAATATCAAAATCCTCAGGATATTGCAAAAAATATGATGCTAGAAATTGTCATTCCTGCATTAACCAAGGAAGTCAATGAGGGCGAAAATTTTGCGAATTTACGGCAAATGTTTCATGGGATGATTTTGGCAACTTGGTACAAACAAGCTTTAAAGAAAAGTATTTTAACGCAGGTGTATGCTAATAAGAACAAGGTGCAAGGCGTTAATTTGGCTGATCCAGAGCAGGACCAGCAAGAGGTTTATCAGCAATATGTAAAAGCGTTTAGAAAGGGTGTGTATAATTTTATTAAAGAAGACCAAGATCCTATTACGGGTCAAATGATTCCGCGGAAGTATTTTTCCGGAGGATTCTCCAATTTGGCCATGGCATCTGTATTAGAGGAAGCCAACCCAGCGCAAGCGGCTGCAAAGTTTGATTACAAAACAGTTTCACGGTTGGATGCCGCACAGGCTGTTATTGCTGCTACAGGCTTAAATAGTAATGCGGCCATGACAGGCATTGGGTTTAATTCTGTAGTGTTGAGAAAGCCTGATACAAAAGCTTATCTTAGAGTATTAGATAAAATTGTGGATGGCATGAGCATTAATAACAATAGAGTTACTGTAAGGTTGCCAAAGTTAAGCTCAAAAGCCATGCGACGGCTAGGTTCTTTCTTGGGTTTGATCGTTCATTTTACAGGAAGCGGTCTGCGAAGTTATACATTGCAAGATGGGCTGTTAATTATGGTTTTTGATAAGAAGATTGACGCTGCAATGGGAGCATTTAGAAAATTGGTCGCTGCAATGATGCTTTTTGCGGTTGGGGCTGCATCTTCCTCACATACGGTTCATCAATTCTACGATAATCTCCATGATAATTCTTACAAAATGAGTTGGCCTGAATTCGGGTTCATGGCATTCCCCATTTGGGCATTGGCAGCAGTATTTGTGGGGTCGGTTTTTCTTATATTACAGGAGGATCTTGATGTTAAAATAGCTCTGCAGATATATAAAAGAGTGAGGGCTGATGAACAAATTAGACGAAAGTTGGCGTTATTAGAAGCCGAGGCGCGTCATGCTAGTGAAAAAAAGAGCGGCCAAGAAAATACTATTGGAAAATTAGTAAAAGATTTAAAGGGCAGGTTCCGTGGAAGAGTGGATCATTATATTGTGGAACAGATTCATTTAATTCAAATGCCAAACATACGTGAAGATGAGATTGAGGGAGTTAAAACTCTTGTGACAAGTGCCTTAACGGGTGGAGATTACGTAATCGAATACCTCATGTCCTCCAATGGCAGCCTAACAATAAAGGTAAGAATAGTGGATGCGGCAATGGTCCAAGTAAAGCAAAATGAGGTTAGAGATAATGACTTGGCTGAGATCGCAAACCCTGTCACTTTCACTAAAAGACAAATAGTCGCGATACCAGAGATCCGGGGTGGTATCGACTTTGATCCAATGGGTTTTAAGTTAAGACGGGATGGTTCTGGCGTGCCGTTGCCCTTGTCTAATCAAGACCCAGCCATGATGAACGTCCAAGGCTTGGAGCCACATATTTGGGAGATCCAACCAGCGACAAATTTATCTATTTTTAAGAATCTGAGAGTGGAATCTCAGGCCCAGCCAGCTTAAATACCAATACTTCTTAGTCTACTTTCTACTTTCGTAAAATTTCTCTTTAAAATTTCTTTCTTTAAACCAGACTGAGACCTCCTGTGCTGATGCAACTATTTGTGAGTAGCTCTTGTCTAATTTAATGAGGGCTGAAGAGACCTCATGTGCTATAATAATGTTGTATTGAGTCAGGAGACTATATGAAAAATAGAGTGTTTTTGCCTTTGATTATAGCTTTACTCATCTTCCGTCCTGCGTGGTCCTATGCCGACTGGAATGGGCATGGCGGTGGACATGATGGTCATGGCCATGATGGAGGCCATGATGGCCATGGACGTAATGGGGGAGATCACCACCATGATGGTGGGCGTGGCCGCTCCTATATTGGACTTGATTTTGCGTTATGGCCGGATAACTACTATTATAATACCGGTTATTACGGTCCGGGGGATGCGGTCCTTGTTTCTCCCTCCATCTACCAACCTGTGTTTATCAATGGCACTACCTATTATTTAAACGACGGGACATATTATCAGTATAATGGCTATGGTTATCAACCGGTTCCTCCGCCGGTAACCGGCGTCCAACCCGACGCAGTCATCCAACCTCCCGAAGTTGAGGCCAATCAAGCTCCCACACCGGAAGCGCCGGAAATTACATCCGCTGTGGGGAATGGATCGAGTGCCGATGTTGATTCAATAACAATCAACATTCCCAATAAAAAAGGCAACTATACAGCAGTTACGCTTAAAAAATCAGGAAATGGATATATTGGGCCTCAGGGAGAATTTTATCCGGAATTTCCCAAGGTTTCCCAATTAGAAGTCATTTACGGAAAATAAGACCAGATGCCAGCACCATTGAAACTGCCTTTTCATAAGACAAAAATTGTGTGTACCATTGGCCCTTCGTCGTGTTCGCCTCAAAAGATTGAAGGTATGATCGAATGCGGGATGAACGTGGCCCGTCTTAATTTTTCCCATGGAGATTTTAAGGAGCATGCCGTCAATATCCGCAATATCCGCGCTGCCGGACACAAAACCCGGCGCATGGTCAGTATTCTCATAGACCTTCCCGGCGTCAAAATGCGCATCGGCCGCCTGCAGAATGATTCGGTATTGTTAACAAAAGCAGGCAGCGTCACACTGACAACGAGAAATGTGCTTGGTACCCAGGAATTATTGCCCGTTGAGTACAAAGAGTTGCCGAGAAAAGTCTCCAAGGGCCAGATCATTTTTCTAAACGACGGGTTTATCCAGTTAAAGGTCCAAAGAATTTCGGGCCGTGATATTCATTGCAAGGTCGTCGTCGGTGGAAAACTAAACTCCCATAAGGGCCTGAATTTGCCAGGGACCAAATTGAATATCAATCCTATCACCGCCAAAGATTTAAAGATCATCGAATTTGGATTAAAGCACGGTGTCAATATTTTCGGACTTTCCTTCATCGAAAGGGCCAGGGACATCATCAAGGTCAGGGAATTTGTTAAAAGGCGAGAGGCCAGCGTTTATCTGGTGGCCAAAATTGAGCGCCGGGGAGCCATCGAGAATTTTGACGAGATCCTTCAAAGCGCGGATGCGGTGATGATTGCCCGCGGGGACTTGGGTGTTGAAACTCCCATCGAAGAGGTGCCGGGCATTCAAAAAAGGCTCATTCAAAAAGCCAACGTCATGGGTCGCCCGGTGATAACAGCCACCCAGATGCTTGAATCCATGACCCAGAATGTGCGGCCGACCCGTGCCGAGGTCAATGATGTGGCCAACGCCATTCTGGATGGCACAGATGCTATCATGCTTTCGCAAGAAACGGCCATCGGAGAATATCCTGTTGAAACGGTTTGCATGATGGCTAAAATTGCCCTGACCACAGAGAACCAGCGTGATCAGGGGCAATTGCCTGACGATGAAGGCCGGCAAATCAACAATATCGTGGCCCAATGCCAAGCCTTGACCATCACCGATGTCACTTCCCTCAATGCCTTCCGGGCCACCAGGGAGTTAGACATCCGCTACATTCTTACACCGACGACCAGCGGCAGCACGGCCCGGCGTATTTCCAGGTTCAAACCCCATTGTTGGATATTGTCCTTTAGCGCGCACCCTCAAGTTTGCGATTTCCTGAATTTTTCTTATGGGGTGCAGCCGTTCTTCTTGAATAAAAAGACTGCGCATGACCCTCAGTCCGTCTTCAAGAATCTTAGGAAACATCATTTGATCAAAAAGGGAGATACGGTGATTTTGACGGAACGCAGGCTGTCCCCGCATCCGGGGGACACGGATTCATTGGGAATAGTCACCTTATAAAATGGAGGCTGATATGTTACTTGGATTAAGGATGATGATTCTTGGGTTTTGTATGGTATCCCTGATGAGCCCCAAGGCTCAAGCCCAAACGAAGTTCCTAGGAAATCCAAATCGGGCCCAAGTCCAAAAACTCGCCGAGGAGATAAAGGGATTAGAAGGGCAACTGGCTCCCTTGCGTGCCCAGATACTGCAGCTTGCCACTCAGATCACTGTTATCAGGAAACAAATGCGTCCAATGCAGGAGAAGGTCCAGGCTGACCGTCAACAGATTGAGAACCTGCTTGGAGTCTCCCCGGGATCCACCGCTCAAACGACAAGATAATATTTATGCAAAGTTCAGTTTCTTAACCGTGACATAGGTTAAGGCACAAACACCGGCTTCAATAATGGCCGTGGCCATGGCTGCTCCCGCATAGGAAAAAGAATAAATGAAAAAGATGATCAAGGGTAGTCCGATGGTGGCCATGGTGACATGGATCCTTGAGTAAGCTTTGGTCTGGCCGCACACCAATAGAAACTGTACCCGAAAAGCGTTGGCGCTGATAAAGAATATAGAGATAAGCAGGAATTTTAAAGATAATACCGCCGCAGGATAAATCCCTCCGCAGACAAGTTTCACAATAAGGGGCGTCAGGATAAAGATCAATGGCAGGCAGATCAAGGACACGATGACCGTGATCAATTGCACATGGCGCATGATTTCATAGGCTTTGGCTTTATTTTTATGGAAGATTTTGCTTAAGCGCGGAAAGATCGCCTGGGTAAAGGAATATAAGGGAAAGGTCTGTACGGCGTTGGCAATTTTCTCAGCGATGGAATAAAACCCCGTCAGGGTGTTATTTGTCAAAAGGCCCACAGCAAAAACACGGGTGGTCGTATAGGCATTGATGGCCACGACCGAAATAAAAATGTTCCATCCAGCCTCCATTTGCAGGTGAAGGTCCTTCATTTTGGGTAGTTGAAAGGACACTTTAAAGCGCGTAAAAAGAATATATTGACCAAGCAGGCCGGTCAAGATCGCTGCGAGCGACGTGATCGTGGGGACCAGTAAATAATCGCTGGGGCTATGGATGCAAAGAAAAATACCAAACGCATAGGCCAATTCTCCGATGATATTGAGTTTGGCGGTGTATTTCATGCTCTCCGTACCCTGGAAGAACCAGGTGGGAAAAAGGGTGTTTCCGATGACCGCCCCAAAGCTTAACGCATAGACCATCCAATCCTCTTTGAATCGGGGGACAAAATAGACCACCCCGCAGAGGATGACCAAGCTCACAAAGGCCAGGATGGTCTTGATGGTCATGACCGCCGAGATAACATTGCACAGTTTGGGCGTATCCTCATGGCAGAGCGAAATTTCCTTGGTCGCTGAAACACTAAATCCATAGTCGGTGAGGATCATGAAATATTGCACAAAGGCCTGGGCAAAAGCAATCAGCCCGAATTTTTCAGGCCCGATCACCCTGAATAAATAGGGCAGGATGACAATGGGCAGAATATAGGTGATGAGTTGAAGGCCTGAGAGTGAGGTCACATTACGCAAGACCCTCGAGCCTTCAAGCGGATCAACCATGCGATAGGTTTTTTGGATCAATCTAATGAGGGCGCGCATGCGTTTAATTTACTCTTTACTTGAAAGCAAATAAACACATTTTTAAAGGATTTTTATTTTGGAATGCTATAATTCCAATCATTCCCTTTTTTATTTCCCTCCCCCTTGTGGGGAGGGGTGAGGGAGGGGGGCAAGGAGTTCAATGATCCAATTTCCAAAAGAATTTTACTGGGGCGCCGCGACATCCTCCTATCAGGTGGAAGGAAATAATCTCAACGCGGATTGGTGGGCCTGGGAGAAGAAGACCGGCCATGAAAACTCTGGCCCGGCCTGCCGCCATTACGAGCTTTTTGAGCAGGATTTTGACCTGGTCAAAAGTTTGAACCACAATGCCCACCGCCTTTCCATCGAATGGAGCCGTATCGAGCCCCGCGAGGGAGAATTTTCAGATGAAGCCATTGTCCATTATATTAATGTGATCAGGGCCCTGCGCACGCGTGGGATTGAACCGATGGTGACTCTACACCATTTCACCAACCCCCAGTGGTTTGCTGACTCTGGTGGCTGGAGTGACGCACGGAGCATGAAGCGCTTTTTGCGTTATGGTGAATTTGTCACCCGTGCCCTGGCCCGCGGCGTCCATTTTTGGTTTACCATCAACGAACCTACTGTTTATTTTTCTCATTCTTTTCTATGGGGCATGTGGCCGCCGCAGAAAAAATCCATCCTTCAGACCAAGGCCGTCTATCACAATTTGAATGAAGCCCATATCGAGGCCTACCGGATGATCCATCGAATTTATAAAGAGTTGAAGGTAGATAAACCTGCTGTCAGCATCGCCCAGCATATGCAGGCCATTGTGGGTTGTGACAAGCGCCTGCGCAACCGATTGGCCGTCGCCATGAGAAAGCAGATCTATAATTTTGCGGTCCTCGATCATTTGGCCCATTATAGGACCCTTGACTTCATCGGACTTAATTATTATTCCAGGCACCTGGTGGATGTGCATAGCTGGTGGATTGGCAATTTGCTGATGGAAAAATGCAGTGATAACCATCATCCGTGCAAGAAAAATGGCCTGGGCTGGGACATTTATCCGCAAGGGCTGTCCCAGGTCCTCTTGGAACTAAAGAAATACAAATTGCCGGTGATCGTCGCTGAGAATGGCATTTGTACCAGTGATGATAACGAGCGTTGGGAATACATCCAAAGCCATCTCAAGAATGTGCGCCTGGCCATGGACCAGGGTGTCAATGTCACAGGATACCTGTACTGGTCCTTGATGGACAACTTCGAATGGGCAGAGGGCTTTAAGCCGCGATTTGGGTTGATTGATATTGATTTCAAGACCTACCAGAGAACTGTCAGAGATAGTGCCACCAAATTTGCTCAAGTCTGCAAAACAGGCATTCTAGAAGTTTAGCCCTGGAAGAATTCTCTTTCCATAAGAATTCTCTTCCCCTGGTGGTTGTCTATAAATATACGTGTTATACTTCCCGTATGCCTTCAAATACTTTCTTGCGTGGCCTTTTTTTAAGGCCAAAGCATGCCTTTTTTCTTTTATTGGTATTTTTTATCAATACCATTGGTCCCTTACCGTCGGCCCAAGCTCATGAATTCTTTTTGCCCACGCCCGGGGTCATGGTGCCCCTAAGTCTCCCGTTTAACCCTCCAATTCTTAAAGGCATCAAAGTCCATCCCGAGAACCCATTTAGATTCGATTTTATTCTAGATAAAGGAGATGTAGAGACGCAAAATTTTGCGTCTCTACGTAAAGAATCTACAAAATTAATCAAATACTTCCTTGCCTCTTTAACCATCCCGGAAAATGACCTCTGGGTCAATTTGAGTCCTTACGAACGCAATCGCATCATTCCCCGCAGCTTCGGCTTCACAGAAATGGGACGCGATCTGCTTGCCGAGGACTATATGCTTAAGCAAATCACCGCCAGCTTAATCTATCCCGAAGGAGAAACAGGAAAGAAATTCTGGAAACGCATCTACGCACAGGCCGCCCAACAATTTGGGACCACCAATATTCCTGTAAATACCTTTAATAAGGTCTGGATTATTCCCGAAAAAGCCGTAGTTTATGAGAATGCGAAGGCAGGGACAGCCTATGTGGTAGAAAGCAAATTAAAAGTCATGCTGGAACAGGATTATTTGGCAATGGGGAAAGACCTTCGCGATGTGATGCCAACCAGGGGACATGTTCCCCCGCCATGGCGGGGGTACGTGTCCCCAAGCACGTTGCCAACCCAACTACTGTTGAATGCGAAAGCATCCCAGGTAAACCCCCATACGTCAACCAAAGACATAAACGCTTTAGGCTCCCAAGTCGTCCGCGCAATCGTCATCCCCGAACTCACCAAAGAAGTCAACGAAGGCCAGAATTTCACCCAATTGCGTCAAGTCTACAATTCCCTGATTTTGGCCACGTGGTACAAGAAGAAAATCAAAGACAGCATCCTGGCGATGGTTTATGAAGATAAGAAGAAGGTGGTGGGAATACAATATGAAAATTCCGTCATCCCAAAGTATCCCGTCATCCTGAGCGCAGCGAAGAATCTTAAGACACCTTTAGATTCTTCGCCTTCGGCTCAGAATGACAAAGATTTAAACAACGAAGTCCAACTCATCTACCAACGCTATCTCCAAGCCTTCAAAAAAGGCGCCTACAACTATATCAAGGAAGATGTTGATCCCTTAAGCCAGCAACCCATCCCCAGAAAATACTTCTCCGGCGGAACCGATTTGGCTATGGGGACGGAGTTTCAGGTTGAAACCAACCATGCCCCCGCTGGTAACCCTGCCATGGTCCAGGTAAATATGCGAATAACCACAGATGTAAGTAATGCAGCGATGAGTACTGACAGTAATCTTTTGGCGAGATTTAAGACCTGGGCAGAAGAGGGAGGATATTCAGGGATCCCGCCTAGATACGCTGTTAGCATGGCTAAAAGAGTGATAAGTGAAGAATCGGAACTTCTTAAAATACAAACAAATCGCGACCGACCTACACTCAGACAACTAATCGAAGAGGTTGATACAAGAATTCATTATGGTCGCACTAAATCATCTAATCCGCTTCCTGACAATGCACAATTGACAAGTAATGTTTCTAAAAATGATGGCCAGTTCTCTATTGACGCAGCAATGAGGACATCAATAGGATCTTTAAAAGCAGATGCCCCCATAGCTATTGTAGTTGATGATGATCCGAAAGAAATAAGCAAAGCAACGAAAATATTGGAACGTAAAGGATTCCATGTAATTTCGTTCGAAACATGTGAGGCTGCTTTAAAAAAGTTTGCTGAAGGAAATTTAAGGATTGACCTTATAGTTTCTGATTTACATTTTCCACATGGATTAAATGGGAGAGACTTTTTTGAAAAGGTTAAACAAATGCCGACCTTAATTAGTGTGCCATTTATTTTGAGATCAGCAGTTTTGGATTACATTTATGATGGAGGAGTCAATCAAGCAAGAACAATGGCAGAGTACCGTGAGATAGGTGTGCCTAGAAATGGCCTCTCTTATGACGCATCTGTTGGTAAATTTAGTTATGCGTTTGAGGATGAGGTGGATAGATTTGTTGAACAATTAAAAATGATTAGTTTCTCTGGATTATCTAAAGAACAAGCGGTTCAACGAAAAATCAGTTATATGTTGGCTCGATTTGGAGACAGATTAGAAAAATTAAATCTTGAATTTGTTTTTAAACATTATTTTGATGGCTATATTTCGGATACCTTATTGCAGGAACAATTGGAAGAATGGAATTTTCGTTCCGAAGAACCAATTTTTACTGTTCAAGAAATTCGCCAGATTGTTGGAGTGGCGAATGATTTGTTGAAGCTGGATCCAGCAATGTATTCAGCACTAAAAAATGGTCACGAGGTGAAAGCAAGTGATGCAGCGATGAATGATGCTTCGGTCGGCTCCGGTGGCGTTATTTATGAAAGAGACAGTTGGAATAAAATGCACCTCGCGATTGCTGAACCGCCTGAAACGATGACTGTCAGGCCATGGGGGCCGGGTTATGCCGTATTCTTACCACAACCGATGATCACAGCGGAGCTCTACAGGAATTTAGGTGAGGTGTTGAAAGTCCATTATGAGGACGATAACGATGCATTTAAAAAACCTATGATCATTTATGTCCATCATGGAAATCTTGCTTTGCATTTACCAGAAATGTTGGTAGAGAATGTCCTAATGAAAGAGCCAGCGTTTGCAGGTAGAAATCCCAAGGACTTTAATATTTTAATCAGGGGTATTGAAAGTTTGGAGGATTTAAATACACCGGTGCGACTACCACATCCGGTCGTTCCTCAAAAGATTCCTGTCATACAAACTCCTGAAGAGATGAGGGTGCTGCTTCATGAAATAAAGGAGTTACGTCTTGAACTGAAGGATAAGCAAATATCTAGGGAATATTTAGAAATGCAAAGAGAGATAGAAGAAATGGAAAAAATGGTAAAGGCCTTTGCAGGTGCCCAAGCATGGGAAAAGAATAGATTTTATCATTTGAATGAGGACCCCACATTGGAGACGCTGTATCGTGACGTTATGGGGGACAGAGCCATGCACCATAGTGACTTAACTCCCGGCGGTATCGATTTGACACCTGCGCGTATGGATGTGGAAACTAAAAGAGAAGGTGGAGGAAATGAGAAAGGAAGCATAAGATTTCACATTAATCCCGCCATGCTGGCAGAATTACGAAATGCCCCAGGATTCACGGCGGTGATTATCAACATGCATCCAATGAATTTACGGCAATTCCTTGGGATTAATCACGTATCTGGATAAACCACTATTTTATGCCGTCGAAAAAAGATTAATTCTCCGTTGACACCCCTGTTAAATGTTATAAAGTGATAATATGTATTTTAGGCGTTTAGAAATATTCGGGTTCAAGTCCTTTGCCCAGAAGACCGTGTTGGAGTTCCAACCGGGCATTTCTGCTATCGTAGGGCCTAATGGCTGCGGTAAAAGTAATGTCTTTGATGCCATCCGCTGGGTTTTAGGCGAGCAAAGCGTCAAGGAGTTGCGCGGGTCCTCCATGGAAGATGTCATCTTCAATGGCACCGACCAGAAAGCCCCATTAGGCTTTGCGGAAGTCAGCCTCACTTTTTCCAACGAATCACGTATTTTACCGCTCGATCATGATGAAGTCATTGTCACGCGCCGCCTTTTCCGTTCCGGTGAAAGCGAATATTTGATCAATAAAAATACCTCACGCTTAAAAGACATTGTGGAGCTTTTTTTAGGCACCGGCGTTGGCGCCGAGGCCTATTCGCTCATCCAGCAAGGCAAGGTAGACCTGGTTGTTTCCGCCAAGCCGGATGACCGCCGCCAGATTTTCGATGAAGCCGCCGGTATTACCAAATATAAAAGCAAAAAGAAAGAAGCTTTAAGCAAACTTAAGGACACGGAAGATAATTTATTGCGGATCAACGATATTGTCGTTGAGGTCAAGCGCCAGATCGCCACGATCGAACGCCAGGCCAAAAAGGCCCAGCGCTACAAGGAAGAGTTTGAGGTCCTCAAAGGTTATGAATTGACCTTTGCGCGCCATCAGATGTCCCGTTACATCAATGAGAGTGAAGAGATGGCCGCTGCTGTCAGGGCCTTACAAACCCAGGAACTTGATTTGACCAAGCAACTGGAAGACCTCAATAACCGCATTGACAATGAGGCCCTCCAATTAGAAGAGATCGATGAGCGCATTAATGAATTAAAAGCCCAGGACATTCATTTAGAAAATGAAGTGGCGATGAATACCCGCCAGATTGCCTTTAATGAAGAGCGCTTGCAAAGCATGGATGAGACTTGCCAGCGTCTGGAGGCAGACAAGGCCGCAGCTCTGGGGCGTTGCAGCACCCATCAAGCCAGGATTGAAGAGATCAAGGAAGCCCTGTCGCGTCTGGCTCAGAATTTATCAGCCTTACAAGCCGGCCTGGAGCAGAAGAAAAAGGATTTAAGTGTTCTGGTGCACGCTATAGAGCAATCTAAATCTTCCATTGAGCAGGTGGAGCGTGAAATTTTAGGCCTCAATGGCCAGCAGGTGCGTTTCAAGAACCAATTGACCGAGAATATGAAACGGACCATGGAAGCCCAGGCACGCAAGGCCCGTCTGGAGCATGAAAATTCCAAGATCAATGATGAAAAGGTGCAGGTTTATCAACGCAGCGAAGCGCTAAGCCAGGCGATTGCCCAAGTGCAAGCCCAATTGGAAGCCTGTTGGGCTGATTGCAATACCCGCCGCCATGCCCTTGAAGAATTAAAAAGCCGTTTTGCCGTCCAGGAAGCCACCATTGATGACCTGGAAAAGAACCATGTCTTTCTATTGTCCCAAAAAGAATTTATCCAGAAAATGCAGGTCCAATACCAGGACATCCCTGACCCGGTTGTTGAAGGGCGTTTTACCGCGACCGTCTGTCCGACGGAGAAGCAAACGGGCATTATCGGCAAGATCAAGGAAGTCAAAGTCAAAAGGCCCAATGGCTTTGAATGCGTGCCGGATGGTGAGAATGAGACCTATCAGAATTCTTCGGAAATTTTTGAAATTATCTATGAGACCAAATATGTGGAGTTGGATTTGCAGTATTTGGATGATCGCATAGCCACGATCGATGGAAAACTAGCCCAGGCCCTCGAATTAAAAAGCCAGCTTAGCCAGCAGATTCAAGAGCAGGGCAACGGAGTTGAGGATGTCCTTAAGAATATCCAGGACCAAGAAAAGAAATTCTCCGTGTTGGAATCCCAGAAAAATGATATTGAATTGGTTTCCGGAAAGCTCGTGGGAGAATTGGATGTCATCACCTCTGAATTTGCTGAAGCCGAGTCGACCATCGCGTCCTTAAAAATACAAGAAACAGAATTATCCATAGGTTTGCAAGGCTTGGGGAGCCAAATTACGCGATGCCAGGAAGATATTAAGTTCAAACATGAGGCCATTGCATCCAAGGACCATGAACGTCAGGAATTGAATATCGCCGTGGCCCAATTGGAAACAGAGTTATCTTCGTTATCCGATAAGCGTAAAGGCTTTGAGGACAATTTGGCCTTACATACCCAGAATCTTGATCGAGATTTGACGGACATCAACCGTTTCGAATTGGAGAACCGGGAATTGGCCGCCAGGAAAATCAAGGTCAGCGAAGATATTGTCCTTCTGCAGGCGGCGATTGAAGGGTTACAGCGCAAGAAAGAGGCTTTAAGCGTCGTCCTCAATGAAGAGTCAGCCAAAAAGGAAGAAATGTCCCGCCGTCTCAATTCCCTGCGTAATGGGATCAGGGGCATTGAAGATGAGATCATCCGTATCAAAACCCAAATGCACCATCAGCAGATGCGCCAGCAGGAAGTCCAATTCAACCAACGCACCCTCAAAGAACGCCTGCTCCAAGCCTACAAAATCGACTGGGACCAAATCCAGAATGAACCAGTGCGAGAGCTTTCAACCACGCAAGCTGAAGCTTTGCCAACCAGGGGACATGACTTTAGTCGTGTCCCCGAGCAGGTTGCCGAGCAAGGTAGTATTGAATGTGAAAGCACCCCAGTGGAACCACCGTCCGCGAAACAAGAAGCAACCGAGGGAACCCCGACTGCCGAGCAAGCTTCCCAACCCACTGCCGAGCAACTCCCCCAACTCAGCATCGACGAACTCACTCTAGAAATCGAAAAACTCAAAAAACGCTGTGAGTCTTATGGTGCTGTTAATTTTGTGGCTATTGAAGAATTCGCAGAACTCAAAGGCAGGTATGAATTCTTGACCAAGCAGCAAAGTGATTTGTTGACCGCCCGCGAGCAGTTGCTCTCTACGATTCAAAAAATCAACAGGACCACCCGGCAGATGTTTACGGATACCTTTGTTAAGGTCAATGAAGAATTTAAAGTTTATTTCCGTATGCTCTTTGGCGGAGGGGAAGCCCAATTGGTTTTGCTTGACCCGGAAAACGCGCTGGAAAGCGGCATTGATATTGTGGCCAGGCCACCGGGCAAGAAATTACAAAATATCAGTCTTATGTCCGGTGGTGAAAAGACATTGACCGCCATTGCGCTTATTTTTGGAGTCTTTAAAGTCAATCCCAGTCCTTTCTGCGTCCTGGATGAGATTGATGCAGCCTTGGATGAGTCTAATGTGGGGCGTTTTGCGGGGATGCTCAAAGAATTTGCTAAAATTGCCCAGTTTATCGTCATTACGCACAATAAAAATACCATGAATGCCGCTGATATCATGTATGGGGTCACCATGCAGGAGCGGGGTGTATCACGCATTGTATCTGTGAAATTCAATGAGTATAAACCTCAAAGTCCCCAGGTCCCCGTGCCGATTGAGCGTGCAATGCCTGCCCCTGCCGCGGTTTAGGATCACGGATTATCCTCAGGTTTTTTCATTATAAATAAGGCCAAATATACTTTGATTTGGTGCATAAGCGAATCATTATCAGTCATTTACGTTACAAGCAAGGGGCAAGCGGTTCCTTGACAGTCTTAGGGGCACATGTTATACTTCAACATTGCATCGTAGATTAAGATTATGTTAACACATATCATTAAGAGTATTAACTGGATTGATGCAGCGCTAGTGATTTTATTCGTTCGGATGATTTTTGTAGGGATCAAGAACGGTTTTATTTCAGAGTTTTTTAAGTCTCTGGGTGTTGTAGTAGCGGTCTTTGTCAGCCTTCACTATTATAGTTTCTGTGCCGCATGGGTCGCGCGCAAAATCCATTGTCCCTGGGAGTATTGGGACTTGTGTGTGTTTGCCGGCCTTTGGTTTATCGTCGCCCTTGCTTTTAAATTTATCAGTGACGGAATCTTAATTCTTTTTAAAGTGGAGACGAACCATCCTGGATTTAATAAGTATGCGGCAGGTATTGTGGCTGTGGGCCGGGGTATTTTGGTTTGCAGCCTGGCTTTATTTTTGGTCCTTTTGACGCACAATGGCCCTTTGACACGGATGACCCTACGTTCTTACAGTTTTAAGATTGCCGGACACGCAGCAGTGGGTACCTACAGTTTTTTATATAAGAATATCGTTGATAAATTATTTGAGGGTCAGCATTATAATGCGGCCGCCCCCCAAGTACTGCATCCTATAGATAAATAAATATCTTCATCCTCGAATGCCGCAGGATAAATACAAAGTTATAGTTTAGTATGTCATTCCGGCGAAAGCCGGAATCTTGTGACAATTCGAAATAAGATCCCGGCCTTCGCCGGGATGACAAATAACTAAACATAAAGAAATTTGGTTATGGGATTGATCCCCAATGATGTCATCAATCAGGTCATTGAACGCAGCGATATTGTTGAACT
>CAZKUL010000001.1:57469-58554 GCA_964555945.1 uncultured Planctomycetales bacterium | reverse complement strand
ATAAAGAAAGGTGGTGGGCTTCATGAAACATATTCAATCTTACGGTTGGATCCCGGACAGGCCTGACCATAGGGACTATCTCTATAGCGCCATTGCTCCGAAGGTCAAGTTGCCGCCCAAGATTGATTTAAGAAATGAGGACTCACCCATTGAGAATCAAGGTCATCTAGGGTCTTGTACGGCCAATGCGCTGGCCGGTCATCTGCAGTTTCTAGAAAGAATCAGCGGCCAAAGCTATCAGGACCTCAGTCGTCTGTTTATCTATTATAATGAACGCGCCCTTGAGGGGACCATCCGGTTTGACTCAGGGGCCATGATCCGCGATGGCATCAAGGTGCTGGCTAAATTGGGTGTTTGCCCGGAATTGACCTGGCCTTATGATATTTCCCAATTTACGAAGAAACCAACAACTCTCTGCTACAAGCAAGGCCTCAAACGCCGCATCACGAGCTATCATCGCCTTCAAACACTTGACGAATTACTAAACTGTCTGGCGGAAGGTTTTCCTTTTGTATTTGGCTTTACCGTCTATGAAAGCTTTGAGACTCTCAAGGTGGCCCAAACGGGTATCGTGCCTATCCCCCGGAAATCAGAGAGGGCGCTCGGAGGCCATGCCGTTATGGCTGCCGGTTTCGACCAAAAGCAAAAGCGATTGATCGTGCGTAATTCCTGGGGAGAGCAGTGGGGCATGGGAGGCTATTTTACGATGCCCTATGCTTACATAGAGACGCTGGCCAGCGATTTCTGGACAATCCGGCAGTAAAAGAAACAAGCTCCCCAAAGTGGATTCCCGCTTGCGCGGGAATGACAAAAAAGAGGATGTCATCCCCGCGAAAGCGGGGATCCATGTTTAAAGTGGAGCAAAATTTATCGTTGACAAAACTAATTTATGAAGAATTTCCTAAAAGTGTTTTTGTTCTATTTCATCGTAGGCCTCTCGATCTATTTCAACAGCCTTAACAATAAATTCCTTATTGATGATGCTTTCTTTATCAATAATCCTGTATCAAGCAGTGCCAAATATATTTGGTCTCAGTGGAACCCTTACCGTGAGCAGGCAGAGGGCGTCATGGACAGCCAGCAAA
>CAZKUL010000001.1:0-57459 GCA_964555945.1 uncultured Planctomycetales bacterium | reverse complement strand
TCTCCGAGCGCAAACGCGTGTCGGCCTGCCTGATGGACAGCCAGCAAAATCTCGGCTATTACCGTCCCATGGCCCATATGGTCTACGATTTGTTGTATGCTGTTTTTGCGCATCATTTCTGGCGCTACCATCTTTTGAATATCTTCCTATTTATCTTCGCTTCTTTATTAATTTATCTGTTTATCCAAAGGCTAACGGGAAAGACTATATTGGCTTTTTTGACAGGTTTTTTTTATCTCATCCATCCCATCAACGGGATCGTGGTCAACTATGCTTCAGCGTGTGTTTTTGCCTTCCAAGTCATTTTTATGTTGGGGGCCATCTTATTGCTGGAAGAGTCTCTGGATAAAGAAAGTAATCGAGTGTTTTACTTTTTAAGCTTGGTATGTACTTTCTTGTCCTTGTTCTGGAACGAAAGCGGAATCATGATTCCTTTTTATGTTTCAGCATACACTATCGTATTTCGCAAAGAGTCCGTGAAGCAAAAGGTATTATATCTTTTTCCGTACTATCTGATTGTCTTTGCTTACATTGTCTTCAGGTTTTACTTTATCAGCATCAATGAGCTAATTCTAAAGCCCCTTGTTCTTTGGCATGTGAATGGGGGGATGTATTGGGCCAATTTATGTCATGGGTTCATTTGGTATCTGTCACGGTTGATATATCCCCAAGGTATTGTCATGGCTTGGGCGGCGCCCCTCATTCATGACCATATGGCCGGTTATCTTTGGGAGTCAAGTTTGTTGCTAATATTAGTTTCAATATTATATGTACGATTAGCTAAAGAGTGTCAGTTGGCATTCCTGTGGATGATAGTAGGTTTTATGCCTGTCTGTGTGGCCGCCTTCAGGAAACCCGAGAACGGAGTTCAAATTGAACCCCATTGGTTCATTTTTTCTTCCATTGGATTTTTTATTTTAATGGCCTATCTTTTGTGGGTTTTTCTTGATAAAAAGAAAGGTTTTGGTTTGATGCTTTTATTTATCCTGACTTGTACATGGGGCACCATTTCCCATGCCAATAATCAATTATGGGCCGATCAAAAAACATATTCTCTTTATTGGTCTCGAGAGGTTCCCTCCATCAAATGGATTAATTATTACATCGCATCCGCTTACTATGATGAAGGAAAACTAAAAGAATCCATGAGATATTTAAAGAGAGGGCTTTCCGGATATCCTTCGGACGCAGAGCTTTATTTGTGTATGGGGGTCATCGAGGATGGTGAGCATAACTTCAAGGCCGCTGAATCGGATGACTACAGGGCGCTGGAAAGCAACCCCCGTTCCTCATTCGCGTATAATAATTTGGCTGAGATATATCTTGAAGAAGGGCAATGGGAGAAAGCGAAGGCGCTTTTTCACCTTGCCCTAGCCTATAATCCGCTGATGCTGGACGCGAGGGTGGGGCTGGCTACAATTTATTTTAATCATGGTCAATACCAAGAAGCCAACCAATTATGTCAATTCAATCTCAGCATTACCAAGGACGATCCTCAAAGCCTATCATTGCTTATGGATATTTGTTTAAGACAGAAGGATTTCTTAAATCTAAGGAAATACGCGAAAATATTCATAAATGCTGGGTCAGATCCTAAGGCATTGACGGTTCTGGGCATAGTATTGGCACAACAAAACATTCCTGACCTGGCCTTGGATTCTTTTTCGAAGGTCATGCGCATAGCCCCGGATTATAAGGATGGTTACGTGGCTACAGGAACATTATTCGCCAATTTAGGTAAATATGACGAAGCTATACATATCTGGAAGATAGGTTTGACCATAGACCCGGCTGATCAGCGGTTACGAAGTGATGTCAACCGGGCTATCAAGATGAACAAAAGCCATGTTCAAAGTTAAAAAAATCTCTGTATGCGTTTCAGGTTTTCTGCTGTTATTACTCTGCGTGATGACCTATGGCGATATCCTGTCGCACAAGTTCATGATCGATGAGCGTATCTACGTGAAGTCCAGTTACGCGCAGGAGCGCATTTATCTTGACCCTTCTTCGACGGTATTTACTAAATATCAACATTGGGCGGACTATTTCACAAAACCCTCGGGGCACCATTATGTCCCTTTTAATTATGTGCTCAATGTAGGGTTGTTCCGTTTATTCCAGACGCCATTTCCGCTGTATTTGGTCAACCTTCTGCTTTTTTATATTAATGTGGGCCTTTTCTTTGTACTGGTCTATCTCCTTGCCCGAGATCTCCTGACAGCTTCATGCGCAGCCGTTTTATTTTGTGTTCATCCGATGACGGGTGACATACTTCAGCATATCACCTTTAACATTATTCTAACTCAAACCATTTTTTTGCAGGCAGGTCTCATTTTTCTCTATCTATACGCTGAGAAAAAGAGTACTGTTTTGTCCTATTATTTCAGCCTCCTGATGATGTTTTTAGCGTTATTCTGCCAGGAAACGACTTTCTTGTTCCCCCTCTATGCGGCAGCCCTTCTATTCTTTTTGACGGACACCCCGGTGCCAAGAATTATCCGGCTGATGGTACCCTATGTTTTATTAAGTCTGTTATTGGCTGTTTTATGGATGCTGATGGCCAATCCAGTCCTGCATTTAGAGAATGTTAAAACATTCCATCCCAGGTTCTTCTGGATCTTAACCGCCAATTTTTCTCATGTATTCTTTTGGTATTTAAGTAACCTGATGGTCCCCCGGAACATTGTATTTATGTGTAATTTACCGCCATTAAATGACTCGATTTGGATATGGAATGTTCTTTTTTACGGTTTTCTGGCAGGATGCGCTGCAACCATCTATGCATTCAAAATATCGCTGGAGAGCTTCGCCCTTGTCTTATTCTTGACAGGTTTTATTTTTGCCTTTCCAGCATCTCAGACCCGTCCCGCCATGGGGGTGGTATTTGAGCCCTATTGGCTTTATTTTTCTTCCATGGGATTTTATTTGCTTTTTGTCCTCTTGCTTTTAAGGTTAAGGAAATATCTTAGCAAATTCTTATTCCTGGGTCTGTTGTCAGCCATATTCTTATTCTATTTCACCTCCACATTAAATCTCAACATAATGTCAAGGACCGAGAGAAGTTATGCCGAGAATTGGCTGAGGAAATTCCCAGGTAACTCGATCGCCACCAATATCGTCACCTCTTATTATTTTAATCATCAAGATATTCCAATTCCCTCTGATCTTGTTCCCGATTTGTTAAACCAGGTCTATGATTACATTAAAGACAATGTTCCCGAGACTTCTGAACTAATCAAGAGGATTGCCATGGGTAAAATCTCTGCCGCCCAAAGAGAAGAATTATCTTATCAGTTGGCCGCATACCAGTGCAAGGCTGGCCCCCATGCTAGATGTGGAGAGCTTATCAACGGTATCATTGGACCCAACAAAGTCCCCTATGTCTTTATGAAGTTGGGCTATTCTTTTTATAAATCAGGGGCTGATAAGGCGGCAATCAACCTTCTTGAGCATTGTATAGACCTTTACCCTCGTTATAAGGAACCTTATTTATTAATCGGGGTCATCCTGGGCAATGACGATCATTACGCAGAAAGCATTGATTTTTGGAAAAGAGGGTTGGTTATTGATCCGTCGGATTCCAGATTTACCTCAAGCATTATTCAAGCCACTATTTTGATGCGCCAAAAGAAATGAATCGAAGTCACAGTTCTCCTATATAAAATACTTGAAAAGCAGATCATAAATGACTTTATCCTTACAATGGATCTTATCACTTCCTGCCAGCAAGCTGTAGGCCCTTAAGAATTCAGGACGGTCTTTATCATGGGGAGGGTCTATGCATAAAAGGCCATTAAGGGTCTCCTTGGCATCAATGCTGTCACTCGCTAATAAATAATATTTACCCAGGGATTTTAAAACTGTAATATTCCCAGGTTCAAGGCGTCTGCGGTAATTCCAGACATTGATGGCCACGTTGGCATTATTCCCCGCCAAAGAATAATTTTCCGATTTGAGTTTATTTAAACGTCGCTTATGGACATAATCAAAGTTCGTTATGTTCAGTAAAAGGAGAGCGGCTAGAAGATAAAGCATATACGTCCGTTGAAGGATCATTTTCTTATCGTCGGCCTTTAAAGTTAAAATTTAAAAACAGGAGATAGATAAAGCTAAGACAATTAGTGATAAGTACAATGATATAAACCCACTCACCACCGTATGGGCAATAGCGCAATTGCACTAAATTCCTGCCTGCAGGTAGAAATATCCCTTTAAAGGCCTCATTAGCGAGGAAGATTTTCTCTTTTCGCCCATTTATCACAACCCTCCAGAATTTGGAATAAGCATCATTGTAAACAAGGAATTTATTTATGGGAAAGTTGCTTTCAAAGGCAAGTGAGTTAACGTCAAAATGTAAAATCTTAAAAGTTTTAGAATCATTTAAGACATACTGGGGAGAAGGACCTTGCTTTGCAGCATTAGGCATCCGGTCATAAAGAACAATTTTATGACGGACGTATTCTGGTTGCTGGTTTGAAGGAAACCTTTGACCAAAGGACAGGACATATTTTTGGAGGAGATCCGGTTCAAACTCAATGCTTCCGGCTGCGTCTTTAAGTGAGGCCAACATTGGAAATAGGCAATAAAATGACGGGCCATATGGTTCGGTCAACTGATCATGCCGGGGTCTCGTATAATTAAACCTGGCTATATCATGGGAATACGGTACCGGGAAATCGGTAAAATTAGGCAGGTTCTTTTGATAGTAGTTAAAGAGGTGCCAGGGCTCCATGACAATCAAACAGAAAAGACAGCCCAGCAGCAAATACCAGTGGTGTTTAAATGCGCCTAATACCAAGGCCACAAAGAACAGAAAACTTAATATTAAGGTCAAATAGGACGCAAAATAAAGGCAACCGTCATTTTTTAATAGAAAATAGAAGGCCAGATGCCCCAAAGAGATAAAAATAAGGGGCGCCGCTTTATGTTGAGTCGAGACCCATGACTGAAGAATGGCCTTTAGCTGGAATACGGCAAATAGAATTATTAAAGGCATTAAATAGATCGTAAAAAAATAGAGGTTTCTAAAAAATTTAAAAAAGAAGATGTGGTGAAAGAGAAAATAATAAACCGGTGTGGCTCCGCCCATGCCGATCAAATAAATCAGGAATGCCGTCATAAAAACAACGACAGTACCACGTTCCGGAACGGTCCAAAGGGCCATAAATAATATGGTAAAGCAAAACAGCGGGAGAAATGAAAAATCATCACCGTTGAAAAAGCCAAAAGTGGCAAACCAGTCCCATCCGCCGTAAATGTCCGACAACGAGTCCCAATTGGACACATCTTTATAAGTTAATTGCGCGTTTGAGCCGGTACCTTCCTTAAAATCCTGGAGGCTGGTGTGATGTCTATCCAACGAGACAATTTCTCCGCTTGAATTTAAGACGTTGAATAAAAGTATTGGCATCGATGCTATCAAGAGGCATGCCAGGGCGCCAGCCAGCAAGAATGGATGAGACTTCATGAAAGCAAATAAATTTTTAATTTGTTGGATAATTGACTTATAAAAAAGGGTGGCGTACGCCAAAGAAAAGGCACAGAGCAGGCAAATGAGATAAAAGGGGTAACAGCAAAACATACTGAGCATCAGGCAGAAAATTATTCCCCAGAAATCCGCAACGTTGAACTCATCGAAAAACCGCAATAAGAACACGAAAAACCAAACGCCCGTTACAAAAAGCATCACCTCATTGATCTGGAAGAAAAGCGTGCCTCCCAAACCTGAAAATGTGAGGAACCAGGTGGCCACGAGCGCATAGGCATCATGTTTGAAAATTTGCCGGCATAAAAGGAAAAATCCAACCAGACCCAATAAAAAATAGAGCACCAGGTAAATGAGGTATAGCTTTAAATAGTTAAGGCCCAGGAAATGAAATGAAAAAATAAATAACGCCACGGGATTAAGGACCCCTGACACTAATGTGTAGTGATGGGGCCTGCCTAAGAAAATAAATGGTTCCCAAAGCGGGATGACGCCGTTAAATAAATTGTTGAAAAAATATTTAAAGACGCAATAATCCACAAAGGTGTCATGGAGTAGGGCCTTATGTCCCAGGACAGATTGGTTAAAGATAAAAAGCCAAAGGATATAAGGCAGGAGCAGGCACAAGCACAATAAACGTTTGGGAAGAGGGGAAGGCATAGTCTAATTTTATAATATCAGCCAACTAGATTAATTTCCTCTTAAAAAATAGAAATTGTTTGCTAGTCACAATATTGTCACCTACAATTAAATCCGTAAAATAATCACACAGAATTTTCTAAAACCCAATCATATCTATGAATCTCTAGAAAAAACCGTGGATTTGAAGAAAGAATGTTTTTTAGTCACCGGAGCCGCTGGATTTGTAGGCTCGATGTTGACCCGTCGTTTGGTTAAGATGGGGTTTAAGGTGCACGTCTTGGTATCTCCCCAGGGTGACCTTTGGCGTATTGAAGACTTATTGTCTTCGCTCACTTTGCATCGCGGGGACATAGCGGATGAATCTTTCGTGCGTCATCTGGTGGGCCATATCAATCCAAGTATTATCTATCATCTGGCCACCCATGGGGCTTATTCTATTCAGCATGATGCTAAACGTATTTTGATGACCAATGTCCTGGGGACATTCAATCTTCTTGCCGCTTTAGAGCATGTGCCTTATAAATTATTTGTTAATACCGGAAGCTCTTCTGAATATGGCTTTAAGCAAAAGCCAATGCAGGAAAATGACCTCCTGGAACCCAACAGTTATTACGCGGTGGCCAAGGCGGCCCAAACGATGCTTAGTCAATATACTGCCAGGTCCCAGAAGAAGCCCATTGTGACTTTTCGACTGTTTTCCGTATATGGTCCGTATGAAGAACCCAGCCGCTTGGTGCCAACCATTATTAGTCGATCTTTACAAGGGAAGGACTTAGAAATGGTGTCCCCGGAAACTGCGAGAGACTTTATCTATGTGGAGGATGTGGTGGATGCTTATTTAAGTGTTGAGCGTCTTTTAGTTTGCGGCGATCAAATCATCAACATAGGCAGAGGCCAGCAGGTGTCTTTAAAAGAGATTGTGGCCGTTATTTTGGTTTTGACAGGCTCTAAGGCTGATGTCCATTGGAATGCGATGCAGGCCCGCATTTGGGATACGTCGATTTGGGTGGGTGAAGTCCGCAAGGCCAAAGAACTGTTAAACTGGCATGCGGCAACGCCCCTGAAAGAAGGATTGAGGTTGACCATGGAGTGGTTAAATCAAAGATGAATTCTTTCGCTGATGAACTCATAAAGACCACATGCGCCATTTGTCCGACTGATGCCCATGATCGCGAGGTATATGGCGCAAACTTTCGTTGTGAGGATTTAAACCCTGAAGTTTTTTCCGCCCGTCGTCTTCCGGACCGTTTGCATTACCGGATGGTCCTCTGCCATCAATGCGGATTGATGCGCGCTAACCCTGTTTTAAGCCCCAGTGCTTTAAGTGCCCTTTACGCTAAAAGCCATGGCCATCAACCCCAATTATCTCAGGCTGCGGCTGAGACTTATGGGCAATATTTTCATAAAAATTTTTCTTCCTTCCATGAGCAGGGAAGGGTGTTGGAAATCGGTTGCGGTCCAGGTTTTTTTTTAAAGGTTTTGCTGAAGCAAGGTTGCAGCCAGGTGCAAGGGGTAGAGCCAAGTTGCGAGGCCATAGAGCAATCCGGAGAGATGAAAGGCTTGATTTATAATGGCATGTTTGGCAGCGGCATCTATCCTAAAGCCTGTTTTGATGTGATTTGCGGGTTTCAAATGTTTGACCATCTCTCAGACCCCAGGCAGTTCTTAAAGGATTGCCGGGAATATTTAAAACCTCAGGGGAGTTTATTCTTAATAATGCATAATATTAAGTCCTTACCCGCGAGGATCCTCGGGCCTCTTTGTCCGATGCTCGATATTGAGCACCCCTTTCTTTACAATCCTCTGACCATCGTCAAAATGCTCGAATCCAATGGCTATACCATTCAAAAGGAATTTAATGTGATGAACCGGTATCCCTTAAGATATTGGCTGCAATTAGTACCGTTGCCTTTGAGTTTTAAAAATCTACTGTTAGATTTCCTGCAAAGGTCAGCCATTGGCAATTTGCCTTTGGAGTTAGGTCTTGGGAACATGGGCGTCATAGCCAGTCTGAATGGGATTGATCGTAATGCCATTACGAAAGTTTAAGGATACCTTTCGCCAAGCGCGTAAGTTCATCATCCGCCTTTGGCGCATCAATATCGCCATCCCCAGGCTTTTGCGTTACAATCCCTATACGGGGTTTATCGGCCGCCAGATGTTCCGCTATTTCCCTTTTCTGTTGCCTCATGATAAAAGTTACTTTGGGTTTGCCCACCTGGTCCATAAAGGTGATGGTCTTTTTTTAGATGTGGGGGCTAATGATGGTATCTCGGCCATTGGATTCAGGCATATTCATAGCGATTACAGCATTTTATCCATTGAACCAAATCTTTGTCATGAGAGGTCTTTACGAAAATTAAAAAAGAAATTAAAACGTTTCGATTTTAAAATGATCGGAGCAGGAAGTACTAGATGCCAAAAGATACTCTATGTGCCAACCTACAATGGAGTCCCCATTTATACAGCTGCCTCATTAATCAAAGATTATGTCGATATGACCATGCTGGAGCAGCATCTACCTGCGGATCATGATAAAAACATCGTGATTTTTGAGTGCAGTGTTGATATTGTCCCCTTGGATGAACTAGGCTTACAACCTGATATTATCAAAATTGATTCGGAAGGCTTTGATTTTGAGGTCATACTGGGACTGCGCAAAACCATTGAGAGTCAACGGCCCCATATCATGATTGAATATAACCCTAAATTAATGGAATCCATTGAAGCTTTTTTTAAGAAATTGAGCTATAGTTTCTTTACTTACGATTATCCTAGTGGTATGTTTATGATACTTGATAAAGTCAGGGAAAGTGATCTCTATCATCAACAAAAAATCACGACCAATATTTTTTGTGTACCCAATGAAAAGAGCAAAGCATTGCCGGTTAGGCAGTAGGCCGCACAGACTCTTAGGATGGAATCATGTTTAACTTACAGGGCTTTTCCCCCATACAGAAACAATTAAGACGCCGATTGCTGGAGGTGTCCTACCGGGAGAAATTGTCCCATTTAGGGTCTTGTCTTAGCGCTCTGGATGTCATGATAGCCATTTACCAAATCAAAGGCCCTGGTGATAAATTTGTTCTATCCAATGGGCAAGCAGGACTGGCTTTATATGTAGTTCTCGAACAAGAAGGCTTGTTGGACCTGGCTTCTTTGGAGGGCTTACATATCCATCCCGATCGTTCGCTTGAGAAAGGACTTTGGGTTTCGACAGGTAGTCTTGGGCAAGGTCTTCCTATTGCGTTAGGGATGGCCCTGGCAGATCCGCAACGGAATATCTTTTGTATGATCTCAGATGGAGAATGCGCTGAGGGAAGCATTTGGGAATCATTGCGGATTCTGGTTGAACAAAAAATCAGGAATCTTAAACTGATTGTTAATGTTAATGGGTGGGCCGCCTATATGCCGGTTATGCCACAAAGACTAAAGGCGCAGTTTGAGGGTTTTGGTGCGAGGGCCATTGAAATTGACGGACATTCATTAGCTGATCTGGATAAAGCGCTCTTGGAGGGTGAAGGAGGGGAATCTATCCTATTTGCCAGAACAGACGTTGAACAATTCCCTTTCCTTAAAGGCCTGGATGCCCATTACTATGTGATGAATGCAGAGGATTATACGATGGCCATGGAGGCATTAAAATGAATCAGGCTTCTCAACCGCCTCGCATGCGCAGGTGTTTTGCGGATATTTTATACCAGCATATGGCGCGCAATAAAGACATTTGGGTCCTCACTGCTGATCTGGGTTATAAAATGTGGGACATGATCCGTGATGACTACCCTAAGCGTTTTATCAATGTGGGGGCCTCAGAACAGGCCATGATGGGTATGGCGGTAGGATTGGCTCTTGAAGGTAAGGTCCCGATTGTATACTCCATTACGCCATTTTTACTGTACAGACCTTTTGAAACATTACGCAATTACATAAACCATGAGCAGATCCCCGTCAAGCTGGTTGCTTCCGGTCGCGGGAAGGACTACGTCCATGATGGCTTCTCTCATTGGGCTGAGGAAGACAGGGCCATACTCAGGATTTTAAATAAGGTTGAATCTTTCTGGCCTGATGACGTGGCGCAATTGCCGTTAATGATAGAAGAAATGCTTTCCCGCCCCGTCCCATTTTATTTGAATTTAAGAAAGTAGGAGATACATATGGCAAAAAAGATTTCTGCCGTGATCGCCTGTTACAAGGATGAGCAGGCCATTCCCTACATGCGCGAAAGGCTTACTCAGACGTTTCTGAAGATCGGTGTCGATTATGAAATCATTTTTGTCAATGATGGCAGTCCTGATAACACGGAAATGATTTTGCAAGGGCTGGCGGGTCAAGATCCCCATGTCATTGCAGTTAACCATTCCCGCAATTTCTCTTCCCAAATGGCCTTCACCAGCGGCATGGATATTGCCACGGGAGATGCTGTTGTTCTATTGGATGGCGACCTCCAGGACCCTCCGGAGATAATAGAGGAATTTTATAAGAAATGGATGGAGGGATTTGATGTCGTTTACGGGGTGAGGGCCAAGCGTGAAGCCCCCTTACTCATGCAAATGGCCTATAAATTGTTTTATCGTATTTTTCATAAACTTTCCTATATCAAAATCCCTTTAAATGCCGGTGATTTCTCCTTGATGGACAGGAGGGTCGTGGAGATCATGAAAGCATTTCCTGAGCGGGACAGGTTTCTGCGGGGTTTACGTGCCTGGACGGGCTTTAAACAAACAGGTGTTTCTTATGTCCGCCCGGAAAGGATGTTTGGCCAAACGACAAATAATTTCTTTAGGAATTTTAATTGGGCGACCAAAGGGATTTTTTCATTTTCATACATTCCCTTGGAAATCATGACATTGTTCTCTCTGGCTATTTTTTTTGTAGCATTGCTCGGCATTGTCGCCCAACTGATCTTGCGTTTTATTGATCCCGCCACGCCTCGTGGCTATAGCACTATCCTGATTGCGGTCCTTTTTATGGGAGCTATCCAACTGTTAGGAATCAGCATACTTGGGCAGTATATAGGGAAAATTTTCGAAGAAGTTAAAGCACGCCCTAAATATATTGTGAAAAGCATAGTGCGCCATAAAGATTAGTACCCTCATTTTATGCCTTCTATTCCTCTCATTATTCTAATAGCAAGCAGCGTGACCTCTTGTTTATATTGGCTATTTTATTATTTTTCTCCCGTCATCTGGTCATTAAGTGAGCCTTACCCGATCAATGAATACTTTCCGCCGAAACGTGCGATGATCAATGAACATAGCGGGATTCAGGTATATGTCCTGTGTTTAATTGTGTTTTTGAGCCCGGTGCTTTCTTTGATTTTGCATGGTTTTTTCTTGAATTTAAGAAAAACAGTCATAAGAAACATTTTTTTAATTCTCTTTATGGGGATGTCATCTGTTTTATTTATAAGCGTAGGATTTTATCTTCCTATGGCTTTTCCAACGAGGTCACTGTCCGGGATTATTTTTGTAAGCATAGTGCTTTTGGTTACTATGTTCCTTTCCACCAATTATAAAGCACCCTGGCTGCCAATTTTAATATTTGCAGTTTTGCTAGAACTATGCCTGGTTACGGCATCCCCCATCAATGAACTCGATTGGAGCTTCATATTGAGTCCTGCATGGAGGTTTTTACAAGGGATACCTTTAAATAAGTCCTTCTGTCTTTATGATTATTTTATGTCCATGATATCAGCGTTATGGATGAGGATATTTCCCTTAGACACAATTCCTTTATTGGGAAGGCTATCTTTCTTCGCTCTTTTTTTTGGGTGCTATTTATTTGCAAGAAAATTTTTTGACAATAAACAGTTAGCAGTCTATCTGCTTCTAAGTATTGTCATTACTGAAATGTACGGTAATTTAGGGCAGATGGATCAAGCCTATCAAGTCACGCCCTTGCGTTTAGACTGGTGGCTTGTGTTGCTGGCACTGGCCTATTGGAAAACCATATATCATTGGACCATTGGTGTTACTCTCGGATTCCTTATTATTTTTCACCATTCATTCGGCTTTATCTACTCGATGTCTTATTTTCTTCTCGTACTTATGTTAATCATTCTTGAGGGAACCAGTAGAAAAAATTCATATGTTGATCTTCTTTCTAAATTCTTTTCCCTATGTCGTAAGAACTTTATTTATATATTTGCAGGGTTTTTACTTTATAAATTTTTTCTACAGCCGTCCGTGAATCCAACTAGTCTTTTCCTAAAAGCTGGGTATGGATTTATAGCGATCAGTCGTCACTCGTTTTATTGGTACATGCCGATTTTATTTGCATCCATATTTTTATTGTTATGGAAGAACAGGCCTTTGCTGTCTCCCCAATATTTTGAAACTGGAATTTTTATATTGGCGCTGGACATTGGCAATTCGGCTTATTTTTTTTACCGGAGCCATGAGAATAACATTGTCAATATCGCCGCAGGGTTCTTCGTGGCTTTTTTTTTATTATTGGACTTATTTTCTATTGAATTCAAGTATTCTCATTCCAAATTTATCCGATTTGTTGTTCCTGTGGCTGCGTCTATGGTGGTCCTTGTGGTCAGTTTCCAATATGCCGGCCGAGCGGTTTATTTACTAAGCGCACAGTTTTCAAATTTCAAGGCCCACCGTTTTTTTTACTCCCCGTGTTCAAATGTCGCGTTTTTCGATTTTTCAACTTTGAGAGCTCTGTCCCTTAACAGTCCCAATGTCATTTTCCTGAGCGAGAAGGATTTCTTTTTCTGCTATTTTGGGAAATATTCCCTGCCTCAAGATTATCATTGTTATATGGCCAGCTGGATTTTCTGGAAGGATTATGCTCATTTTTTGAATAATCAGTTGAAGAAAGGTTATTATATTGTTGTGCCCAGGGTAGAAATCCTGGAATATTTGGATATAATCAACAGTCTAAACTATCGGAATTATGCTGCCAATGAGAATTATCTCATTATTTCGAATAATCCAATTAATAAAACTTTGAGCGTTGTTAAATAATAATTTTGTGATATATTCAAATAAATCTCCAGACAGGTACTCTCTATGACAGATGGCCCAATACCTTCAACTCCCCATATTTCTGTAGTTATTCCGGTTTATAGGGCGGAGGAGTGTCTTGATGAGTTATATAAGCGCCTTATGGCCGCTCTGGAGAGTATTTCATCTAATTTTGAAATAATTCTTGTTGAAGACTGTGGCGGGGATAACTCATGGAAAATTATTGAGAAGCTTGCCCGTGAAGATTCGCGTGTCCATGGCATCCAGTTCAGCCGTAACTTTGGCCAGCATTATGGCATTACTGCAGGTTTAGATCATTCCCATGGCGATTGGGTCGTGGTGATGGATTGCGATTTGCAAGAACGTCCCGAAGAAATCCCACGCCTGTATGCTAAAGCCCAGGAAGGTTATGACGTGATATTAGCGAGATGTTCCAAACGGCGGCATCCATTTCTTAAAAGAGTGGCCTCACGCCTATTTTACAGATTATTCAGTTATTTGACGGATATGGACAAAGATGGCGGAAACAGCAGCATGTGCATTATATCGAGAAAGGTGGTAGTTAACTTTTGCCTTATGCGTGAACATTTGCGGGTTTTCGGGGGATTACTTCATTGGATGGGCTTTCCAACCGCCAGCGTAGAGATCGAACACGCGCAACGTCCCAAAGGCAAGTCCAGCTACAGTCTGGCCAAGCTTTTAAAGTTGGGTTTTGAGGGTTTAATCGCCTATTCTGACAAACCATTACGGTTTGCCATCCAATTCGGTTTCCTCATGGCATCTTTTGCTTTCTGTATGGGCTTGTATTTTTTGATAAGAGCCAAGGTATATGGAGTTTCAGTCTTGGGTTGGAGCAGTATAATCGTTTCTATGTATTTCATTGGTGGTATTATCATCGCTTTCCTTGGCATTATCGGCATTTATCTCGGCAAGACCTTTAGTGAAAGTAAAAAACGCCCATTATATATTATCAACAAGGTCACATGATGGAGGCAATGAGAAGAATGAAGAAAGTTGCCATCCTTCAATCGAATTACATCCCCTGGAAAGGTTATTTCGACGTGATTGCCGCGGTGGATGAGTTTATCCTCTATGATGACATGCAATATACGAGGCGAGATTGGCGCAACCGCAATAAAATCAAGACCCCTCGAGGAGAACAGTGGCTGACGGTCCCAGTGCAAGCAAAAGGAAAGTACCATCAGACCATACGGGATACCATGATTGAGGGATCGGACTGGGCCAAGATCCACTGGAATACGCTGACGCACAACTATTGCCGTGCGCCACATTTTGAAGAAATTGCGCAATGGCTTGAGCCCTTGTATCTTGCTGAGAAATACACCCACCTTTCAGAGCTTAATCGTAAGTTAATCAGGGCGGCATGTGATTACTTGGGAATAAAGACAGTCATTCGCCATTCATGGGAATATGTCCTTCTTGAAGGTAAGACGGAACGTTTGGTCGAGTTATGTGTTCAGGCAGGAGGCAGGGAATACCTCTCAGGTCCTGCAGCCAAGGATTATATTGAAGAGAATGCGTTCACGGAGAAAGGCATCAAGCTAACTTGGTTTGATTACTCAAGTTATCCTGAATATCCTCAACTCTGGGGTAAATTTATCCATGGCGTTACCATTCTTGATTTGTTGTTTAACTGCGGTAAATCTGCGCCCCGTTTCATGAAGTATGTTCATTGATGAAATTCTTAACAATCTACGATTACATTTGAAAATACCGGTGGGAATGATAAACTTAACTGAGACTTCAATAAGTTTATATAAAATTAATTTTAATGGGATATAGAAATGACTAAACACGAATCCGCAGCGATGACTTATTCCTCGAAAGAAAGCCTTCGTGCCAGGGAGGCCCTATTTAAATTGCTCATAGAATATTCTGCTACAACAGATGAAAGAGAAAGATCGCTTGGACTCTTTGTCCGGGGATCGCTGTTGGCCAGGTTTTTGGCCATCGCAGATGTATACAAACTCATTGTAGAAAAGCCTGGCATCATCATGGATATAGGCACGTGGCGCGGACAAACCGCGGTACTTTGCGAGAATTTAAGAGCGATTTACGAACCCTTACATTTAAACCGCCGGATCGTCTGTTTTGATACCTTCACGGGGTATAAGGGTTTCGGAGAAAATGATGAGCCGACAAAAATTCATCGTAATGGCACTTATAAAGTGGGAGAGAGTTACGCGAGGTATTTACGTAAGCTGTTGGAACTCCATGAAAGAAATAATGCCATGGGGCATAATTTCGGCAAACATTCTGTCATTTCTGGTGACTGCAGAAAAACCATACCTGATTTTTTTAATAACCAAAGAAATGAATTTGTGGCGCTGGCCTTCTTTGATGTCAATTCTTATGAACCAACACTCGAAGCTTTTGATGCCATATACAAACGCACGATACCCGCAGGCGTGATGGCATTCTGGCAATTGACCCGAAAAGGCATATCGGCGGAAGGTAGCGTCTATTCGGAGAAAATCATTAATAAATACTCCCATACAATCCATAGATGTGCTACATACCCAGGTCTCTGCTACTTCATTAAAGGGTAAACCATGTCAATTTGTATAATTGGAAACGGCATCATAGGCATGATGACGGCTTATGTCCTTTCAGAACGCGCCCCGGATTTAAAGATCAAACTCATCGGAAAACGTAGCAGGATTGGCTGTGCATCATTGGCGGCAGCGGCCATGTTCAATTCTTTTTGTGAGATTGAGGAAGGAACCCTTTCGAATAAAATCGAACACGGACGGTTTCTTTTTAATAAAAAGTCCAACAGTCTCTGGCCTGGACTTCTTGAAAAAATAAAACAGGAAAGTAAATTACCGCTCCAGTATGGTTTTGGGACTTTTTTGATAAAAAATGCGGCTACGGACGAACTTGAAGACAGGAATTATGACGCGATAGCAAAGGCATTGGTCGAGTTTGGAGAGCCCCATTGGGAGGTCCAAGCCCGTGAAATAAAGAATTATAAGCCCAGCGCTGCCAAGCGCTTGTCTAAGGCTATTTTTATCAAGAACGAGGGATGGGTCAATCCCATACATCTGATTAACGCTCTTGAGCAGATACTGTCAAATTGTACCAATGTTGAATTGGTGGACGATCACTGTGAGCGCATTCATGCGGAAAATGGAAGGGTTAAATCAGTCAAACTTGAAAGTGGAGTGGAAATAGAATCTCAGAAGGTCCTTTTGTGTAATGGTGCCGAATTTACTAACCTGATCAAACGTTCTGGGATGGAAAGCAATTTTCAAAGGGTTTTTTATGGCGTCGGCTGCACGATCGTCATTGGGTGTGAAGAAAGCGCTACCGAAAACTGCATTCGTACGCCTAATCGAGGCCTGTCCTGTGGACTTTACTCAGCCCCCCAAACTAAAACGGAGGTGGTCATTGGTGCAAGTAATTTTATAAGCCCGGTGCCGGAGTATTCGCCTAGGCTAACTTCTGTGTACAGCCTGCTCAAAGGCGTCATGGAACAAATCAACACAGACTATTACAGAAGTCACCTCCTCAGAGTGAATGTGGGCTGGCGTCCTACCAGTTCAGATACACTTCCACTCATTGGTCCCACTTCACTCGAAGGTCTTATTGTGGCAACGGGCACCAAGAGGGATGGTCTGCACTGTTCGCCTGTGATAGCGGAATATCTCTGCGACCTTGTCATATCGGGAACATCTACCATTGACATGAATCTTTATAGTCCTGAACGTAAACTTACCCGGCTATATTCGAGAGAAGAAGCCATCGATAAGTATGTCAAGCACACCATTAATGCGCTATACCAGCATGACTTTAATCCATCTAAAAATAGGCTTCTGGAGGATGTCGAAAGTCACTACAGAAATGAGTTCTCCAGGCTCCACGACAATGTTGGAGCCAATGATTGGGGAATACCTGTGGAGATGAAGGATATGTACAAATACGGTCACATCAGTTAATGAATAGCGGATTCAAAGCCCATTATTTCAAAGAATTGGCTGAATTAGAGGCGGGCCACTTTTGGTTTCGTGTTAGGAATAAACTTATTATTTGGGCGCTTCATAAGTATGCGGCGAAACTAAAATCTTACCTAGAAATCGGATGTGGAACAGGGTTTGTTCTTGCAGGTATCTCGAAGGAATTTTCCGGTCTGAGGCTTTTGGGAGTCGAGTATTTTGAAGAAGGGTTGGTCTATGCTAGAGTGCGTGTACCGGACGCCGAATTTGTGCAAATGGATGCCCGCGCTATTCCTTACGAATCTGACTGGGATGTTATTGGCGCTTTTGATGTATTAGAGCATATTGAAGAGGATGAGCTAGTGTTGAAACAAATGTATAAGGCCCTTAGACCCGGGGGTATTGCGTTTCTTAGCGTTCCACAGCATCCCTGGCTCTTTAGTAAGGTTGATGAAACAGCTTGCCATGTCAGAAGATACAGCGCTAGGGAATTGCATCAAAAGATTGGCAGGGCAGGTTTCGAAATTATTCGGAGCACTTCTTTTGTCAGCACGCTGTTGCCTATCATGTGCTTATCGAGAATATGGCAAAACAATAAGAAAGACTTGAAATTTGACGCAAAGGCTGAGCTTTCTATCAATCCTGTACTTAATAAAATTTTTGAATGGTTTTTACGTGTTGAATTGGTTTTAATTCGTTGCGGTGTTTCATTGCCTGCCGGAGGCTCCAGATTTGTGGTTGCGTATAAATCAATTGCTATTAAAAAGGCTAATATGTAATGGATGATGGATGGATACTCTTTAATAAACCCTACATGACCGGCCGCGAACTTGATTGTATAGCACAAGCCCATGCCAATGGCCATCTCTCCGGTAATGGCGTCTTCACTAAGAAATGTCAAATCTGGTTAGAAAATAAAATCGGCGTGCGAAAAGCATTGCTGACACATTCTTGTACGGCAGCTTTGGAAATGGCAGCCATCCTTGCTGACATCAAGCAGGGAGATGAAGTTATCATGCCATCCTATACCTTTGTCTCTACGGCCAATGCCTTTGTCTTGCGCGGCGCTGTTCCGGTATTTGTGGACATCCGTCCTGACACGCTGAATATGGACGAAAGATTGATTGAAGAGGCCATCACGCCACGTACTAAAGCGATTGTACCGGTTCATTATGCCGGCGTCGCTTGCGAGATGGATGTCATGATGGGCGTCGCACAGCGGCATCAGTTATTGGTCATTGAAGATGCCGCACACGCAATTATGTCTTTTTATAAGGGTCGGCCTCTGGGGTCCATCGGACAACTAGGTACGTTTTCGTTTCATGAAACTAAGAATATCATGGCAGGGGAAGGCGGTGCGCTGTTAGTTAATGACACGATTTTTGCTGACCGTGCCGATATTATTCGTGAAAAAGGGACCAATCGAAGCCAGTTCTTTGAGGGTCAGACTGACAAATATTCCTGGATTGATATTGGTTCATCCTATTTGCCGGGTGAGATCATAGCTGCATTTTTATGGGCGCAGATGCAAGAAGCAGAGGCTATTACTAAAATACGTTTGGGTATTTGGCAAAGGTATCACGATTCACTTGGTTTCTTGGAAAGCGCCGGGATGTTACGGCGTCCAATCGTTCCCAAAGAATGTCAACATGACGCCCATATGTATTATATTTTGCTTGCGGAGGGTATCGACCGTCAAATGGTCCTTGAGGAGTTAAGACGTGATAATATTGGAGCCGTGTTTCATTATGTGCCGCTGCATTCTTCGCCGGCAGGACAACGATACGGTCGAGCGAATGGAGATCTTGCAATTACCGACTCTGTTTCTGAGAGATTGATTCGCCTTCCCTTGTGGGTTGGTTTGACTGACATTCAGCAGGAAGCCGTCATAGGAACTTTAGCAAGGACCTTATCGGCCTTTTAAAGTATGCGAAGGATGATTATTACGTCTTGGTATTCACCGCTATGATTCCTCCCCGTCTTTCCCAGAAGTTGTTTATTTTTTTATTCTTTCCTATTCCGTTCCTATTTTATGGGTACTTCTGCCTGCCATCCATCGGGATGGGAGACTCAGCTTTATTTATCCATCGTATTGGACATCTCGGAATTTCGACCTGGGTCAATAATCATAATATTACGGTCTTGTGGGGCTGGTTGATAGAGCATTTACCCCTTGGGGATCAGGCCTACCGTGGGAATTTGTCTTGTGTATTGGCAGGGGCGCTTGCCATCGGTATATTTTATGTCGCTCTGTATGCCATTCATCGATGCTGGCTGACAGCGCTTGTTAGTTCACTTTTTCTGATGGTTTCGCATTCCATGTGGTGGCATAGTACCGTCCTGGCAGAATACGCGGTCAACGCTGTTTTTATGGCAACGGCCATCTATTTATATGGGCGATTGCAACGTACCGGTGATCTCAAATATTTGTATGCCCTTTTTTTCTTATCTGGTTTGGGTGTCTTCCAACACGCTTTGCTTGGATGTTTATTGATAGGATCTCTGGCGGCCCTGTTATGGAGAATGGGAAGGCGCAAAGACAATCCCTGGCGTATCCTGGGGAAATCTGCCCTCTATTTCTTTATCGGTTTTACGCCATGGCTTCTGACCTTCATTTATGAAGTCAATTTCTATCATAGCATCGTCCAACCACTGTCTGGGGCCATGGGGGGCCAATTTAAGACATTATTTTTTAAACGATCACTGTGGAGCGGGTTTAGGGAATACTTATTTCTAGTATTCATGCAATTCCCTTCCCCTTATTTGTTTCCGGCTGCCATCGGAGTATTTTATTTTGTGAGATCCTGGAGGTGGACGGAAAGCACTCTAGGCCTAATTTTTACTTTTATCCCTATCATTGTCTTCGAGATAGGCCTTAACACCTGGGCCCTTTTTGCCCAATATCTTTCGACCTTTATTATTCTGGCTTTCTGGGCCTCATTTGTGGTCTATAAGACCATTCACCACCCTATTGTTATTCGATCCGCAATTATACGTTGGCTTTTGGCTCTTGCCGCGGCGCTGAGTCTCGGATGGACCGTTTATTTTTATGCACATATAAGCCGGTGGGGGAACGATCCCAATAGTTTCTGGTGCCTGCGCTATAACAACGCGTACAGCTATAATTGTTTTCGGTCTAACGAATATTTAGCCAATCCAAATAAGCGAAACTATCATGACATCGCCGAGTTTTGTAACTTGATCCTTCGAAAGCTCCCGTCAAATGCCCAATACTGGGACAGTGATTCGCGCTTTTATTTTCAGCTAAAGGCATACTACCAGGAAGCCTATCATCGAAGGCCAGACATAAATGTTATGTTGGTCAATTCCTTTGGGTTGCCCAATTGGGGCGCTGATAGAAAAGCATTTGAGCAATCAATTGAACAAGCTTACCTAAAAAATAAGGATTTATTTTTATGTTCCACCGGAGAACCCTTTACTGATTTCCTATCAAAACTTCCTGACAAGCAAAAATACCATTTTAAAAAATACTACCTTAATGACGCACACTGGATCTATAAGCTTTTGACAGTTAAAGATAAAGACCTTAAGGACAACACCTTGTGGAAAAAGGGAGACCTTATTCCTAGCGATAAGCCTTCGTTGATAAACTTAACGCTGGGTAATGTAGATTCTCACCAAGGAGAGATCTTTTGGGAGCAAGATATGGCCCGTTATGGTCCATTTTGGGAAAACGATGACCAGGTACTGTTTAAACCTTATTTTCAGGGGGCGGGTATTGCCTTCAGGCTCAGATTTCCCAAATCCCTTAAAGGGAATATGGTCCTTAATGTTACAACCGATTCAGTGGCTGGTGCAGTTGAGATTTGGTTCAACAGTGTTAGTCTTACGAGTGCCCCGATTGATCTTTTTAGCCGTGGCATTTTTGTCAAAAAGATTGTATTTAAGGGTGTTTTTTTTGAGAAGGGGGACAATGTGATATTGATTAGGGTTGTTGGACGCAACAAGAACTCATCCCCTACAACCGTTTTAGGTATTGATACGATAGCCATCACTTCTTAGGCATTAGAAACTTGAGAAGTTGACTTATGCTTATGAATAAAGTCTTTACCTTTAAGTTTTTAAAAGTTGATTAAGTTCCAATACATCTCTTTTATTCAGGTATAGATGGGCTTTCATGATTAAATCCGTTGCAGATTTTAGTTGGTTTAATTTTAAATAATCTTCCATCAAAACTGTATAGTTCATTCTTTGTCTGGGATTTAAAGTCAAAGCGCTCTTCAACATTGTCTGTGCTTGGACGTAGTGCTGGTGTCTGTAATATATTTCGCCCAAATATAAATAAGGAAGGTAATAGTCAGGGTAGTATAAAATTTCCTTTTCAAGTAGTGATTCAGCGGCACTATCTTCTCCAAGCTTCAGATAGCATGTTGCCAATAGGATGAGTTCTTTGGGCATAAGTCCACCCAATTGAATGCTCTTTCCGAGATATTCTTCGGCTTTTTTAAAATCTCCCTTGGCAAAGTATTCTCCGCCCACCACAGCATATCCCTGGTGATCCTTAGGATAATCCCTGACCCAGGCGATACCGAGATCAAAATTATTTTTCCAGTCACCAACTAAAAATAGGGATTTAGTCAGGCAGATCACAATGATGGCAGCAGGCAGCATGCGTGATAAATAGGGTAGATGCTTCTTAAGGAACGCACTATTGCAGGCATGATATAAGCAGAAGGCTATGATAATCAATAATCCTATTGAAGGCAAATACATATAACGGTGCGCCATAGGGTTAACGATTGGAAACATATTTGAAACGGGAAGATAAAAAATAATATACCAGCCTAAGAAAAAAAGACATTTTTTATGTTTATGCCACATGAAATAGGTGCTGGTTGCAAACATTATAAATGCAATTCCTGCTTCCATAGACAGTAGACTCACTGCCAGGGGGACAGGGGGGGAATGTTGTGCTGGTATCATTTTTACTGTCCAAGGCAATAATACATTGATTAAGCAGCCATACCATATGTACCCAATGACAAGACAGTGATTAGTGGGAGAGTCCCCTAACCAGTGAAATGGATGATAGATGTTGGGGAACAGGACAAAATAAAGATAAACGTAAAGAATAAAAACCAGGATAAAACCAAAATAATAAATTTCTCTTTGTTTTTGAAGCGCGGGTGGATCCAAGATTTGGTCGAAAAGTAAGAATAAGAATGGCAAGGTAAAGGCGGATTCCTTACTCAGCAGCGCCAGAAAACATGATGCTAAGGAGCCCCAGTAATAGCGGTGCCTTTCATAATTACTTTTTCTAAATTTAATCCACAAACAAAATGAGCACAAAACAAACATGCCGGTCACTATATCCGATCGAAAGCTAATGACCGCTACAGCTTCTGACTGGATTGGATGTAAAGCAAAGAGAAGCCCAGCGAGAATACCCAAGGACCAAGAAGAGAAGATTTGGGTGACCATCCAATAAATCAGAACTGCATTGAAACTATGGATCAATATATTGATAAGATGAGAGCCACAGGGCTCGCCAGGAAATAAGTACCCATCAAGGAAATAGGTTAGATTCGAAATGGGCCGGTAAGAATCCCTTCCGGTGCCGTAATTAGTTTGGGATTTGTCGCTAAAAATCCTTTCCCGCGTGTTCGTAATGCTTTCTTTCCCAAATACGCTTGGGATATTATGCCATGAACGGTAGAATGTGTTCCCTGCCAGAACATGGTAATCATCCCCAACATAATTATTAAACAACATCGGGCTGTAGACCAGAAAAGTGAGACAAAAAACTAAACTTGCGCCTCTTTTCTTGAAGTAATCTATGAATAACACGGTTGGCTCCTGCTACCTTCTTTTTTCCGAAATCTCACTTATTGTATACACCATACGCCGATTTTCAAAATATCTCTTTATTAAATGAAATTATGGAGTCCCTCAACTATAAGGATTTAAATTAGGGGGAAGTTGTCTAAAAAATCGATATACAACCAAGAGATTTATTGTATAAACCGATTTCGAATATCGGGGGGCGTTCTAATTCTTTAGAAAAAGTTAAAGAAAGGTCACAGCGTCCAAATTAATCTGGAAATGTTCTAAGAAAAATAATGATAACGCAGGTCGAGTCTAATTTTTTGAAATAGAAATTGAAATAAATTTCGGGTCGGTAGCTCAGTTTGGGAGAGCGCGTCGTTCACAATGACCCCCAGCCCTTTTTCTAACCCTTTGAAATTACAGTGATATTAGACTCCATCATCGAGAAATGGAGTTTTTTTGTTTTAGGATACTTGTGGATTTTATTGGTTGTTTCGATTGCGAACAGCCACAATTTAGACACCAAAATTAAGTGTGAGCAATAGTACAATAACGACCCCGACTAAGACAATAAGCCCTATGAAATTGACTGCTTTATTTTTTTGATGTATCATCCAGATTGTAAATCAAAGTTATAGAGTAACAAGGAGTAATGCGTTTATGAGGATTTTACTTGTTGAGGACGAAAGGAAGTTATCGGCCGTTATCAAAAGAGGTCTTAAAGAAGTTCATTACGCTGTTGATCTTGCTGATAATGGCGATGATGCTCTCTTTTTGGCTGAAACGAACTCTTATGATCTGATCATCCTTGATATCATGATACCTGGGAAAGATGGGATCTCAATTTGCCGAAATTTAAGAAAGAAAAAGAACGATACGCCCATTCTCATGCTTACAGCTCGTGATGATGTAGAGGATAAGATTTCGGGCCTTGATGCAGGAGCTGATGATTATCTAACTAAGCCATTTTCTTTTCCTGAATTTCTAGCCCGTGTACGTGCCTTACTTAGACGTAAGAATACTGAAAAATCAACCAGTCTTAAAGTCGTAGATTTAGTACTTGATCAACGAACGAGAAAAGTGTCTCGTGCGGGCAAAGAGATTGAACTCACACCAACGGAATATTCTCTTTTGGAGTATTTAATGCTCAATGTCGGGCAGGTAGTAACCCGGACAATGATTTCTGAACACGTTTGGAATGATGATTTCGAATCCTTTTCCAATGTAATTAATGTGTATATCAATTATCTTAAAAAGAAAATTGATAACGATCATAAAAAACAGTTGATCCATACTTTGCGGGGGGTTGGTTATACCCTTAAGGAAGAATGAAAACCCGTTCAATACGTTTTAAAACGAGCGTTTTATATTCGAGCATTTTATGTCTGATCCTTACCTGTTTCAGTATATATTTATTTGACACAGTTCGAGCGACACTATATGAAGAAGCAAAGCAAGATTTGAAAGTCAAGGCTGGACAAATTGACGCGTTTCTTGATGCCTATGCATCAATTTCTCCCCAGAATTATACGTATGCCACCTCGTTGATGAATAAATTCTTATCTACCAGTGACGAGAACGTTCCTGGCAAGGAAGTCATCTCTGGTAAGGGGATTATTGATCAATTATGGACAAAAGATAGTAAATCATTAGGCTTGGGAAATGATTTTTTTCGAATTTTGAGTCCAAGAGGGAGGGTTCGTTTACGATCAGATAACCTGACAAATGAGATTGAAGTGGATTTTAATTCTCAATTTCCACCTCATTCCGATACAATTCTTTTTACTAATTTGAAATTAAACAAAGCAGCATTTTATGGGATAAGTTATCCTTTTAGATTTTCTGACCGTAATTCTTTTGTTTTACAACTGGCCACACCGCTGACGTCTATACAGCGAATCCTTTCCCATCTTTTAATTTTTATTATTATCGGTATTGTGGTTATTCTATTAATGACGCTCTTTATGGGATCGTTTTTTACTCGAAGAATCCTTAAGCCGGTGACAGACGTGACCCTGGCAGCTAATAATATTTCTCAAACGAATCTGCATATGAGGATTCCGCAGCAGAAACTAGATCATGAGATGGAAGAGTTGGTTGGATCATTCAATCGTATGATTGAACGTTTGGAGAAATCATTTGCCCATGTTAATGAATTTAGCTCTCATGTTGCACATGAATTAAAAACACCTTTGGCCATCATCAAAAGTGAGCTGGAGTTAGGCTTGGTTGGTGAAAATTCAAATGAGGATGACAAACGAGTCATGAATGTCGCTCTTGGAGAAATTGATAGGCTTATAAAAACTATTAAAGACTTACTTCTCCTGGCAAAGTTTGAGTATAAGCTCAACATTTTTAAGATGGAAGAAGTGGATATTATCAAATTTCTTAAGGAAATTTATCAGCATGCTAAAGTGTTGGCGGATCAAAAGAATATCAGTCTTGAATTGGTAATCCCTGATTATTCGGTTTTGTTGCAAGGGGATACGACACATTTGCGAAGGATTTTTTTCAATATACTTCATAATGCGGTCAAATTCACCAAGGAGCAGGGGGATATTAAAATTCTTGCTGAAGTTCGGGGAGAACAAATTTTTATCTCAATTAAAGATACGGGTATTGGTATTGCGACCGCTGATCAGGAGCGGATATTTGAGAAGTTTTACCGTGTTCGCCGAATGGATCAGGAAGATATCGGCGGCAGTGGCCTGGGTTTAAGTATGGCTAGAGTTGTCGCCAGAAGCCATGGCGGTGATATTGTTTTTGAAAGTGAATTGAATAAAGGTTCTACATTTACGGTCATCCTGCCGTTTCACAAGCTGTAATCCGCACAATCTTAATCATTTCTTAACAGAAAAATAATAAAATTCTTATTTTATTTTAACGTTCCTCTTATCTACGTTTTGGTATCATTTGACAATAATGGGGGTTCTATACGAATAAGAGAACTCTTATTTTATTTTAACGTTCCTCTTATGTTTGTTTTGGTAAAAATGACGCAACAATCCAAAACTAAAACATAGGAGGAGTCATGAAAAGAAATGTCTTACCGTTAATGATTGTGATTTTATTCGCCTGGCAGGGATTTAGTTTCGCCGATAGTTCCGTTGATGAATTAATTCAAAAATTGGAAGACAAAGGCATTTTGAATCATCAAGAAGCTTCACAACTTAAAGATAAGGCTTCTACCAAAGAACAAGACTCCGAGCAAAAAACATTTAAAAGCATGCTCCCTGATTGGGTTAGTGGGATCAAACTTACTGGAGATATGCGTTTACGTTATCAACAACAGTTGAGAGATGTTCATAATTTTAGTGGTACCAATGTAGGTAATTGGGATCATGACCGTGGACGCGTTCGTGCCCGCTTAAACATTGAAGATCAGGTAAACGATAAGATTAAGTTTATTTTTGGGGTTGGTACAGATGGTACCGGTGGTAATAATGGAAGCGGTGTACAAATGTATAATTTTAGTCGTTCTAACAATTATTCATTTGGCGGTAATGGAGCTAATACAACAAGTCAGCCTACAGGTAATTTTGCTAAAGATTTTATTGTTGTTAATAAGGCCTATGGAGAATACAAACCTAATGCGGATTGGAGAATAGCTGTTGGTAAGCTGGACAATCCAATTTGGGAACCATCATCTGTTTCAGGAGAGAAATTCCTTTGGGACCCAAATATTACTCCTGAAGGTGGTTCTGTTCAGTATGAGAAGAAACTCAATGATTATATTACAGCTTTTACAACAGATACTGTTTTTGTCCTAGATGATACAGGCCATTCTGTTTTGGACACTTGGATGTATGACAACCAGGTAGGTCTTAAAGGTAATTTAACGGATAAAGCCTATTACAAAGTGGCAGGGACATGGCAAGACATTAGCAATCCAAAACATCAAATTGGAGGGCAAAGATCCAGTGATTTGACTAATACAACATTAGTTCAAACTGGTTCAAGTGCTACCTCGGCTAAATGCGCTCCTGGCTACGGTACAACGTTAAATAGTATTACAAACTGCTATGCATATAGCTATAACGCTCTTGTAGCAGCAGCAGATTTTGGATTAAATGATCCCTTCGGAGAGATGTTACCTTCCTTCATTTATATTCCTCAAATAGGTGTACGTGGAGAATATATACAAAACCCAGATTCACACATACCTTCTGATCAAAATAAAGGATGGGAAATGGGTGGATATATAGGGAACCCTGCTCTTAATGGTTGGGGAACTTGGCAAGCTAGTGCGGATTACAGAGTTCTTGAAAAAGACGCGGAGATGGACATCTTTCCTGACTTTGATCAATACACAGGCGACACTAACGTTGCAGGTGTCCGTACCGAACTTGATCTTGGTTTAGCTAAAAATGTTTGGATGGATTTTAACTTTTTTAGTTTTCATATGTATAAGCCCTTTGTTAACAACGCCTTGGGTGAATATGGGGGAAATTCTCAGATAACGAATGCCAAGGCTCGAGAATATCTCTTTCAAGTAGACATGAATATGAAATTTTAATGAGCATGAATAATGCAGATGTTGGATCAATTAGGGTGCTATCAAACTTGAATTATATAGCTTCCTACATTTGATAGCACCCTTTAAAGAATTATGAAATAAATTATGCGAATACTGCTTGTTGAAGACGAAAGAAAGCTATCAGCTATCATTAAAAGAAGTCTGAAAGAGTCCAATTATGCCGTTGACGTTGCTGATAATGGCGACGAAGTAATATTTATAGCTGAGTCGAATCCTTATGATCTGATCATTCTTGATATCATGCTTCCTGGTAAGGATGGAATTTCTATTTGCCGGAATTTAAGAAAGAAGCAAAACGATGTGCCCATTCTTATGCTAACAGCCCGGGATGAGGAAGAAGATAAGATTACAGGACTGGATTCGGGAGCGGATGATTATATTACCAAACCATTTTCGTATCCTGAATTTTTGGCCCGCGTGCGTGCTCTGCTTAGGCGTAAAAATACTGAAAAAACACCTCAACTTAGAATTGCTGATTTGGAACTTAATCAATTAACGCGTAAAGCTTATCGTGCAGGCAAAGAGATTGAACTTACTCCCAAGGAATACTCATTATTAGAATATTTTATGAGTAATGTTGGGGAGGTAATAACCCGGACTATGATTTCTGAACACGTTTGGGACGGTGATTTCGAAGCGTTTTCTAATGTTATTAATGTTTACGTCAATTATCTCAAAAAGAAAATTGATTATGGCCACACGAAACAACTGATCCATTCTATGCGGGGAGTTGGTTATATATTTAAAGATGAATAAAGAATCGGAGAAAAATTTATGAGAAAAATTAAAATTATTTCAATAGCATTTTTGATTTTAATCGGAAATTGGATACTTACTTTAAATTGTTATGCGTTAACGACAGAAGAGTATTTTAATCAAGGTCTGACCGATGCAAAACAAGGAAATATTACTCAAGCTATAACTGATTTTACTAAAGCTATTGAAATAGATCCTGACTTTCCCAATGTTTATTATAATCGCGGCTTGGCCTACTACGCCCAAGGGAATTATGATCAAGCCATTTCTGACTACACAAAGGCTATTGAAATAAAACCTAACGATGCGCTTACCTATAACAACCGTGGTAATGCTTTCGACGCGCAGGAGATGTTGGACAAAGCCATTCTTGATTATAATAAAGCCATTCAATTAAGTCCTAACGATCCGGATGCATATAACAATCGTGGTTTTGATTACTCTAAAGAACATAATTTTACTCAAGCTCTTGCCGATTTAAACAAAGCCATTGAATTAGACCCTAATCATGTAACAGCCTATGTTAACCGTGGTATTGCGTATGCTAAGCAAAACGATTTCACACAAGCTATGGCTGATTTAGACAGGGCCATTGCAATAGACCCTAAATATGGCAACGCCTACAGTAACCGAGCAGTTGTTTATTATCATTTAAGTCATTACAACAAAGCTTGGGCAGATGTACACAAAGCGGATGAACTAGGAGTAGATGTAAATCCAAGGTTCGTTCAACGTTTAATGGAGTCTCTTGGTATGGGTGGATAAATTTTATTCCCATTACCATTCCGCATTGAAGCTCCCATCAAAAGCTTGTCTTAAAAATAAATAATAATAAAATTCTTATTCTATTCTAACGTCCCTTTAATACGTCACTGGGTATACTTTGTTCAGATGGATCGAGCCAAGGGGGTGAAAATGAATCAAACACATGTGGGCAGATTACCGGAATATTATCAACAGAAAAATAAAGATTTGCTATGGGATGAGATAAATCAAATATCTGCCCAACGGATATTAGTAATTGATGATGAGGCGCATATTAGAGACGCATATCGTCGTTTATTTTGGCATTATGGTTTTGAAGTGCTTACAGCATCGAATGCCACACAAGCCAAGGAACTATTGGTACAGAGTAGATTTGATATTGTCCTTCTAGATATTAAGATGGCTGAAGTAGATGGATCAGTGCTTTATGGATTAATACGTACCTTTCATAAGAATGTCAAAGTTGTTATTTCTAGTGTTTTTTCCATTGATGAGCAAAAAGAAAGAATTGAAGGTGCGGATGCTTATTTTGATAAATCTGATGGTAAAAACGTACTTTTAGGGATAATTGGCTCCCTTTCAGGTGGGCCTGCGGTAGTTTGATAGATCCCTTTTGTAAGAGGATATCAAATTATGGATGAAAAGGTATTCTCTTTTATTTTGGGTATTTTTATTGTGGTGGGCACATTAATTGCTGGAAGATTTAGAAATTATTAACGGGATAACATCTATGAAAAGGAGAAATATTATGCGCTACATCATCGGAAAAGTGATCACGATTGTTTGTTTGGTGAGCATGGCAAGCTATGCCAATGCTTATACCTGGCATGATACTAAGCAAGAGGTAGGGCCTAAAGTGCCCAAACCGGAAGCATATTTAAAGGTCTATTCAGAAGCCCGTGTTTATAGCGATGGGGATATACCAAAGGTGTCTCGTGTACCGTACACTATTTATTCATCAGATGGAAAGAAATTAAGATGGATCGCTTTTAATGATGAAGATCCAAAGTTAATAACGTTGCCACCTGGTAAATATGTAATTGTCCCAGAAACAAATATTACTAAGACTGAAATCTTTGGTGCAATTTTAGAACCAGGTCAACTTACCGAGGTCCATATGAAGGGAGAAGATCCTAAGTATGCTCCGCTTGATTTTTAAGACTTTTGGAAAATTTATCGTTATTGCTTGTTTGATGAGTTTGACAAGTTGTGCAAGTGGTGGCCGGACGTATACATGGAATGATGTTAACGAAGTAGTAGGACCAACGGCACATAATTAGGGGGGATGCATGGTGCGCATAGTATTAGTCTTAATTCTTGGGGTGCTTATGGCAAGTTGTGCCAGCGCTGGTCAACGGTATACTTGGCAGGATATTAAGCAGGAAGTGGGGCCGACGGTGCCAAAACCAGCCAAAGAAGCGTATTTAAAGGTCTACACAAAAGAAGAAGAGGTTAATGATGGAGGTTATTTGTGGGTTAGAGGCCTACGCTACAATATTTTTTCAGATAATGGAAAGTTAATAGAATCGGTTAGGAATGATAATACTCCCAATACGTTTACTTTATCACCTGGAAAATATGTGATTGTTCCACTTGGGAGTCGTCAGTATAAGAATGAAATCATTGGTGCCATTTTAGAGCCAGGCAAAATGACAGAAGTTCATATGATGGGAGGATAAAAGGTGCAGATTAAATGAGGGACATTAATAATTTATTAAAAGATTCAGAGTTGGATAACGAACGACCGATAGGGATTAAGAAAGAATCGAAAGGTATGGATAGACGTACCAAGATTGTTTTGGGCCTGTTTTCATTATTAATTGTTGTTGGTGTGGTGTTGTGGTTCTCAGGTCTGCACACTGCAAGACCAAATGATAATGCTAAATTCGTTGCCACCGCAAAAGTCACGCGCGGAGATTTAGCGCGGTTTGTCACAATCAGCGGTGAGTTGAAACCATACCAAGAAATTGATCTCCATGCTAAGGTGGCGGGTTATCTTAAGTATCTCACTGTTGATATTGGCGACCAAGTCAAGGCCGGAGAGGTCATCGCCAAAATAGATACGGAGGAACTGAAAGCTGATTTTGATAATGCCACTGCCGCATATAACGATGCCAAACTTAATTATGACCGTCTTAATCAAGTCATAGAAAAACAACCCGGACTATTGGCCCAGCAGGATGTAGACAATGCACAGGCCGCTTACGCCATAGCTAAAGCTAACATGGAGCGGGCAAAAACTTTTATGGATTATTCGACTATCACGGTGCCATTTGATGGAGTTGTTACTAAGCGTTATGCCGATCCAGGCGCAATGATCCAGGCAAGCGGCAGTAATGACAGGCAAACAATGCCTGTCGTACATATTGCCGAGAATGATAAGTTGCGTCTTGACTTCCCAGTACCTGAACCTGATGTCCCTTTTATTAAAGTGGGTATGCCAATGGAAGTAACGATTAGTGCTACAGGGCAGAAAATTGTGGGTAAGGTGGCACGTACCACAGACATGGTCGATCCTGATACCCGCACCATGGAAACGGAAGTGGATGTTGATAATCATGATTTACGTCTTACACCCGGCATGTATGCTTATGTGAATTTGGGTCTTGAAAATAAAAAGAATGTGACGACTCTTCCGATCCAGGCGGTTTCTTTAAACGGAAATCCCAATGTTTGGAAGATCAATGATAAGAATGAAATTGAAGAACAACCGGTTACAGTCGGGTTACAAACTGCTGATAAAATTGAAATTCTGAGCGGTTTAAAAGAAGGAGACCAGGTAGTCTATGGTAGTCGAGAAATGGTCAATATAGGGATGAAGGTCATGCCTAAACTCATTACGACATTGAAAGAATAGGATCTTTTCCCATATGCCGCGTTTTTCTATTTTATATCCCTATTTCATCATTGTATGTTGTCTGATTACTTGCGTACTCGGTATAACGAGTCTTGTGCGTATGCCGGTTGATTTGTTCCCGTCCATTCGTATCCCGGTGGTTGTGGTCGCGACCTTTTATTCCGGCATGCCAGCCCAAGATATTGAAACGTCTATTACCAGTCGTTTTGAGCGTTTTTTTACGCTCGCCAGTGGTATTGACCATATCGAATCGCGATCCTTGCCGAGTGTCAGTCTGATTAAAATTTTTTTCCAACCAGGCAGTGATCCTGATACAGATGTGAGCATGATCTCCAATTTGGCCATGGCCAACCTTCGTCATTTGCCCCAGGGCACCCTGCCTCCTGTCGTATTAAAATTTGATGCATCCAGCCTCCCTGTTTGTCTTATCACATTGAAAGCCAATGGGCTCAATGAAGCCCAACTGCGCGATCTTGGTCAATATAACATTCGCAATCAAGTGGCGGGTGTCCCGGGAGCTTCGGTACCACCGCCCTTTGGCGGAAAATACCGTCAAATCATGGTTTATGTAGACCCACTTAAGCTTGAAGCCCACCAACTAAGTGTTATGGATGTGGTGCGGGGAGTGAATAATTCCAATTTAATTATACCCACAGGTGACGTTAAGATCGGGCCGTATAATTACAACATTTTTAGCAACAGCCAAGTCGATACAATGAGTGAGTTAAACCAGGTTCCGCTTAAGACGGTCGGTAATTCCTCGGTCACCATTGCTGATATTGGTCATGCTGCGGATGCCGCATCCATCCAGACCAACGTGGTGCGTATTGACGGCCAACCCTCAGTCTATCTGCCAGTCTTAAGGCAGGGAGGTGATTCCAATACCATAGCCATTGTTGATGGTGTTAAAAAAGCGATTGCCAATTTGGTTGATGTACCGAAAAACCTCGTTGCCAAGGTAGTTTTTGATCAGTCTGTTTTTGTGAAGAACGCTATCGAAAACCTGATCCATGAAGGGATCATTGGGCTTCTTCTGACAGGAATAATGATTTTGGTGTTTTTGGGTAACTTACGTGCAACAGCGGCGGTTTTTTTCTCCATACCTCTTTCTATATGTGCTGTCTTTTTAATTTTGTCCTGGATGGGAAATTCGGTCAACGCCATGATCTTAGGAGGGCTGGCCCTCGCATTTTCAAGAGTCATTGATAATTCAGTGGTTGTTCTGGAGAACATTTATCGCCATTTAGAGAGAGGAGAATCGCCTCAGGAGGCTGCCGAAAAAGGAGGGCAGGAGGTTGAATTGCCGGTTTTGGCATCAACCATTACAACGGCTATCGTATTTATTCCCGTTACCTTTCTTTACGGTGTCAGTAAGTTTTTATTTTCAGCATTGGCGCTTTCGGTGGTCATTTCACTTTTTGCTTCATATGTCATTGCCATGACTGTCGTGCCTTTATTTTGCGCCAAGTTTTTACACAAGCATGAATATCATCCAGCAAAGGAAAACTGGGGCACCCGTTTCAACCATTGGTTCAATCATAAGTTTGAAAGAATGCTTCTTACTTATGACCATTGGGTAGCCGTTGCCATTGCACGTCCGCGTTTTAACCTGGCGGCATTTCTTGTTGCCTTTCTCTTGAGTCCTTTTCTATTTTCTTTCATAGGGTTTTCCTATTTTCCACGAACCGACCCGGGACAGTTTGTCATTATGATTAAGGCCCCGACAGGCACACGTGTTGAGATAACCACTCAAGAAGTGGCAGAAGTCGAAGGCATTATCCGCCGTATTATTTCTAAAGGTGATCTTGACCAGATTATTTCCAACATCGGTAATGTTTCAGGTTTGTCTGCTATTTATACCACTAATACTGGAAGTCACAGCGCTTATGTTCAGGTGAGTTTAAAAGAAGGTCATAAAATTGGAAGTTATGAATATATGACGCGGGTCCGCAGGGCCGTTCAGACAGAATTGCCTGAGCTTGTGACATATTTCCAAACAGGGGGATTGGTCGATGCCGTATTGAATCTTGGCTTGCCAGCACCGATAGATGTGCAGATTGAAGGGACAGATTTAGAGAAAGACCATAATATTGCAAAAGATCTGGCCATTAAAATCCGCGGACTTAAAGAAGTCAGTGACGTCTACATCCCTCAGGACATCAATACCCCTTCACTTAAACTTGACATTGACCGTATTCATGCCAACGAGATGGGAATCACTCAAAAGGAAGTTATGGACAATGTCATTACGGCACTTGCTTCCAATGAAATGATCGCACCAAGTTATTGGGTGGACCCTAAAACTGGATTTGATTATATGCTGACCGTACAGTACCCGGAAAATAATATAAAGTCCATTGATGACCTTGCGTCTATCCCTATTCGCGGTACAAATATAAAAAACCCGACAAGGCTTGGTATGGTGGCCAAGATAACACACATGGAGGCCCCGAAAGTTGTGGATCATTATCAACTGCGTCGGGTTATTGATATCTATGTGGCACCTAAGAGTGAAGATTTGAGCAGGGTAGCCTCGAAAGTAGAAAATATCATACACGACGAAAAATTACCCCCGGATGTGCGCATTCATCTTCACGGGTCAGTTTTGGCCATGCAGACATCGCTCAAGGTTTTTGGCCTTGGGCTATTGTTGTCAATACTGTTAGTTTATCTTGTGCTGGTTGCGCAGTTTCAATCTTTCATTGATCCTTTTATTATATTATTGGCCATATTACCTGGTTTGGCAGGTGTGCCGATTACCCTACTTCTCACCAATACAACCCTTAATGTTATGTCGCTAATGGGAATAGTCATGTTAATGGGAATTGCCTCATCTAACAGCATTCTGATCGTAGAGTTTACTCATCGCTTAAGAGAAAGAGAACCTGATATTAAAAAAGCCGTTTCTGTTGCATGCCGCGTTCGGTTGCGTCCAGTCTTGATGACGTCATTGGCAACCATCATTGGTTTAATACCAATGTCATTAGCGCTTGGTGCTGGCAGCGAAGCTTATGCGTCTCTTGCCCGTGTAATTATTGGGGGTCTTACTCTTTCTGTTTTGCTCACTATATTTATCGTACCGATGGCCTATCTATTGATTTATGGTAAGGAAGGTTCAAATAATCATAAAATCCTACCCAATATGGGAGAGGTGTAATGATAAAAAAATATAAAGATACGATGACTAGGGTGTTGGGCCTTTTGAGACGTTACATTCTTATTACAGTGGTTTTCGCCATATTTTACAGCAGAATCGCTCTCGCTGATAATGCTGACAGCATTCCACAAAAATTAACCTTGAAAGAAGCTTGTAAGATCGCTTTGGAGTATCATCCTCAGGTACTTTCAGCAGAATATACTACGAAAGCGGCAGCAGAAAATGTGGATGATGCGCGTTCAGCGTACCTTCCACAAATTACTGGAGATGCAGTGCGTACTTTTGATGATCGCGGTACCGTAATAGCTGCATCCGGTGGGTTGACCAGTTCCTCAGTCATTGAACGTGGTTCGGTTGGTTTAGGTTTAAGCCAGCTTATTACGGACTTTGGCAGAACGAGCAATTTAGTTGCTTCCTCTAGACTAGAATTAGAATCCCATAAGGATCGTACTAATTTTATACGCGATACAGTATTACTTAATGTGATATCTGCTTATTACGATCTTTTGCGTTCGCAATCACTACTACGGGTGTCAGAGGATGCTCTGAAAACACGAAGCACATTGTTTAAGCAAGTTTCAGAATTGCGCAAGGCAAAGATGAAATCGGATCTAGATGTAAGTATAGGGGAATCAGCTGTAGCTGATGCTAATCTTCTGCTATTGAAGGCTAGAAGTTCGGTGGATGACGCACAAGCGACATTGTCCGAGGCCCTTGGATTAAGTGAGCCAAGAAATTTTGAACAGGTAGATAAGGTTAGTATTGTACCGCCATCAGGTTCCATAGGCCCTTTGATAAGTACGGCGCTTGAGCAGAATCCAGAAATTTCCGAATTGAAGGCAGAAAGTAACGTTCAGTTAAAAAATGAGGCAGCGGCGCGTGATGCAAAATATCCGACAATTAGCGTCGTTGGTTATGCGGGTGCTTCTCCTTACCGCGTGGATAATCAATCTATCGCTCACCATTACGAGGCAGCAGGTATTCTTGTCAGCATACCTTTTTTTACGGGAGGTAAAATTACGGCAGAAGAAAAAGAGGCAGAGTACAAAGCCTTGGCAGCAAAACAAGATTTGATAGCAAAGATGAACGAATTGCAGAGAGACGTTCGCATTGCTTTTGATAATGTGCAGACAGCTTATAAGAATATTGAAGTCACAAGGCAGCTGCTTAAAAGTACCCACGAATCATTACAATTAACACAAACACGCTACCAACTCGGAAGAAGTTCCATCGTTGATTTAAACGAAGCCCAGCTTGCTGATACTCAGGCTGCGATCACCGAAGCTAACGCTGATTATGAATACTTGATCCAGCGTGCGGTTTTAGATTACAAAGTAGGCAATATTCCTGCGTAAATTCCAAGAATGAGATAGGTAGATAATGATTACTCGTTCTATCCCTTGCTAGTTAATAGCGAATGAGAAATTAATACACAATAGGGTGATTTGTTGTATAATTTCTAATCAATAAATCGATTTATAGTGTGTTTAACTTAGTGGAGAGCGCATCGTTAATAACGTTTTAAAGAACCTTTTAATTTTGTAGGGCGTAACGGACACAATTTGGACACCAACTCTAAATTAGAAAATAGAAAAAATTTTTATTGTCGCAAGTAATTAATAATAAAAGAGTTATAAAGGGTCGGTAGCTTGGTTTGGGAGAGCGCGTCGTTCGCAATGCAATCCGGCCAATTTCCTATTTCCTTTATTTTTAAAGAAATCAAGAAACTCCGTCGATAAACGGAGCTTTTTTGTTTTAACATCTTTTAAGATTTTTTAACTACCAGTAACCTAATGTAGATCGAATTTGGACACCAAAAATTTTAAGACCGCGTCATTATTCCGAAAGAGGGCATACATAAATGGAGGTGAGGTATGATTCAACTCATTAAAAAAGGTGCAAAGTTAAGCGAAGAAAATCGTTCGTTGCTTTGGTCCGAAATAGCACTATTTTCGGTTTTATCTGGTTTGGTATGCCATTCATGGTTAGTGTTCATGATTGAAATACCTGTAATCAACTTGATTGAAATTTAATTAATCTTTTGATTAATATTATTTTCTGTGTCCACTAATTCCTTACCCTGCATAAAATTGCATGGTGTATCATTAATTTCTGCAATTTTTTTCTTTGTTTGTTATCAGATATATTGGTTTTATCGTAGTCTTTTTTATTTATGGTAAAATAATAGTACATTATTCAATCTATGAAGTGTTTTAATCTCTTTAGTTAGGGTATAAACCAAAGTATTTTATTCATAAGAAAGCGTGTTTCATGACTAAACTATCAAAATTTCTTTTATGGTCTGGGATTGTATTGATTTTGATTATCGGCCTTATTCACGTAATTGATGCAAAGGATAGCTTTAGTGATGCAGTTTATAAAGGTTGGCTTTTTTACGCTAATGGAGTTTCCGCTGTAATTGCGGCGTATGGTATTTATCAAAAGAAGGTTTGGGGATGGAATCTTGGGCTTATGATTGCAGTAGGTTCATTGGGTGGCTATATAGCCAGTAGAACCGTAGGATTACCTTTTATTCCAGCTGAGCCTGATGCTTGGTTCGAACCACTTGGCGTTGCGGCAATGATTGCAGAGTCATTGTTTATGGTAGTTTTTATTAGAAGACAGGTGAATAAATTTTGAAATCATATTACCTAAAATTAACCAATAAAATAACATCAGCTTTTGTGATACTTGGACTTGCTATTGCCATTGCAGGCGGAATCGGACTGCATTATCTTGATGGAATTCGTCTTTATCAACTTCAATTTGAGGACGAATGGGAAGAATACCAACGCATGGTTATTGCCGAGGATGTCCTTAAAGAAATATCAACGGATATCAGTGCTTGGCAGGCAGGGATGCTACCTGTCACCCAATTAAAATTAAAATCTAATGAGTTAATCCACATATTATCATCGTGGTCCCGAAATGAGCAAGAAGAAGAGAAAATAGTAGATTTACTCAGCCATGAGCAACAAGAAGCACATTTGCTTGTCCCCGCACGTCAGGCTTTTCTTGATTTGACTAAAACGATTGCTACTCTACACCCCAAGCCCACACCTAAAACGACTTCCTCATTAATTTATTCATTAGATCAATTACAGGAAGCAAGCCAACCATTACGTCAATTTTATTTTGATAGTATTAAGGTTTCTTTAGGCAAAGCTAAAAAAGCTCGATATAAAGTGGAGAGTGGAGGGGTATATTTTATTGCAATAGTTACTTTACTTTTACTTGGAATAAGTACCTATAGTATTAAGGTATTGCAAAGACAAACAAAGCAGTTAATGGAGCAAGAACGACAAATAGCTTCCGTGACCTTGGTTCAGCAGCTTGCCCATGAAATCCGTAATCCTTTGGGGATAGTTAAAAGTGCTGCCAGTGTGATTGCCAAACGCTCGACAGGAGAGGTTCTTACTTTAGCTGAAGATATATCTTCAGAAGTCGAACGGGTTGATGGATTACTGACTGATTTATTGCATCTACGCCGTGGGGATAATAAACCCAAGGTTTCAACAGATGTATCAGCATTGGTTTTAAGGGTAACTGAATTGTTTGCTTCAAAAATACGTGCGGCAGATTTAAGGCTAGACGTTTATAATAAAGCGACTGGAGTACTTTTGCCTTGTCATCCTGAAGCAATCAAACAGGTATTAATGAATTTATTGCTTAACGCTATTGAAGCCTCTAGTAAAAATAATACCATTGAAATCGCTATGATGGTCGTAGGACAAGAGTTTATGTTGCAGGTACGGGATTATGGAAGCGGATTAGATCCCAAAGAAAAGCAAAAGATTTTTGATTTGATGTACACGACTAAACCGTATGGTTTCGGGATAGGATTAACTGTGGTCAAACGCATTATTGAGGATCACGGAGGAAGAATTGAGGTTAGCAATCCTCCTCCTCATGGAACAGCTTTTACAATACATCTACCTATGGGAAAATAATATGTTTGAAATGTTAATAGTTGATGATGAACCTCGCCTGCTGCGCGTCTTGAGGTTAGGATTGCCTGAGCATGGTTTTAATGTTTTGACGGCATCCAATGGGCAGGAAGCATTGAAATTTTTATTTGATAAAAAGATTGATGTTGTTGTGACCGATATACGGATGCCTGTCATGGATGGGGTAGAGCTTATTTATGAAATGGAACGTTTGGGAATCAAATTACCTATTGTTGTGACTACTGCTCATGCGGATGTTGATACCGCTGTTAAAACTTTAAAACATGGCGCTTGTGATTATATACGAAAACCTTTTAGCGTCGATGAGCTTGTTCAATCTGTCAAAAAAGCAATGGAGAAAGTGTCGAACAAAAAGGAGTCTTCAGCGAATGATTTTGATCTACAATCTCAAGTAGGTTTAAAAGAAAAAGAAGCTATCCAAAAAGCCCTCAATGCCGCTCATGGTGTGAAAGCAGAAGCTGCACGTTTATTAGGAATTTCCGAACGTAATCTCTGGTATAAGCTTAAGAAATATGGCATTTAATTGTTCCTGCAAGAATTTGCACTCTTTTTGACCACATCTGCAATTTTTTTCATTAATTTTCTCTCTAACTAGAATTTAGTATTAATTGATCTAAAAAAATTAGTTATATTAAAAAAATAGTTTAATGGCATTTTTTAAAAGCCGAGACTATACCTTTATGAGGAATGGACATATGAACCAGCCAATCAAAACACAAGTAGAAAGCAAGTCGAACTTGTCTATCATTGACGTTAATAAGATTTATAACTCGAAATTGGAAACATCACCCTATGAATATGTGGTCGTTTTGGATTTTATCCTACAGGATTGGAAAGAAAAGTTGATAGACGCTTATCCGAAAGTCAAGGCTGCCGGAAGTTTTCCTTTATCCTCTGTGTCTTGCAGCAGCGAATTTATGCAATTGATTAATGAATTAAACTCGGATGCTTTCCGGCACGCCATAGAAAAAAAATTTTTGCTGGATCTTGAGGGTAAACCGACAATGTTCACGGTCCGCGGCAAATGCAGGCTCAAGGACGGTCAAGTACATACAGATTCGGAAAGCAAGATTATTACTGTGCTTCTCTACATGAACCCTTCCTGGGAAAATCAGGCCGCAGGCCGTCTTCGTCTACTTAACAGTAATAATATTGAGGATATCAAAACCGAGTTATCTCCTAATGTGGGTACCCTGCTTATTTTCAGGCGAAGCGATCATTCTTATCATGGCCATCTGCCTTTTGAAGGCACACGTAAGGTCATTCAGATGAACTGGGTGACTCATCAGAAATTCGTCGATCATGAGCAAAATCGGCACCGATGGTCCGCCATTTTCAAAATGTTTTCATCCTATTAAAAAGCGGTAAAAATGGTCATTAAATCTGATTTGCAGGTATCATCATGTTGGATCGTGACTGAAGACTTAGTCGGCCTTCAGAACCAGGCCATTGGTCTGGCTCAAGCATTAAGACTTCCATATATTTTAAAGGAGATTAAAAGACCTAAGGGTCTCCTGCATTTATTTTCACCAGTTGAGCGTGGCCTTATTGCTCCATGGCCGGATATGCTAATTTCTTGCGGACGTCAAAGCGGTCCTGTTTCAGTGGCTATTCGTCGTGCAAGTAAAAATAAAACCTTCACTGTCCATATTCAAGACCTTTTTATAGATCCCAAACAGTTTGACGTTGTGATTGTTCCTACGCACGACAAAATGCGCGGGAAAAATGTCTTTGTTACCCAAGGAGCTATTCATCATGTCAGCACTGAAAGGCTCAACGGCGCTTCCATGCATTTCCGTCCTTTGCTGTCGTCATTACCGCGTCCTTTGATTTGTGTGTTGGTCGGAGGTAAAAACAAGCATCAGGGTTTTTCTGATGTATTAGCCCATGATTTTGCAAAAAAACTTCTGGCTTCAGTAGCAATTACAGGAGGCGGACTTGCCATTTCATTTTCGTGACGGACAGGGAAGGAAAATGAGGCCATATTGAGACCAGACCTCGCTGGGATTGCTTCTTACATTTGGGATGGCAAAGGAGAAAATCCATATTTTGGTTTGTTGGCCCTTGCGGATGTTATTGTTGTTACAAGTGATTCCATCTCCATGATTTCGGAAGCTTGATCGACTGGTAAGCCGGTTTATATATATGAACTGCCTAATGGCGGAAATCGTGATAAACAATTTTGTAAAGGTTTAATACAAAATGGTAAAGCGCGTTTTTTTTCAGGTGAAATTGAAATCTGGAAGAACATTCCGCTGGATGAGACAAGCAAGGCGGCAAATTTTGTTTATGAATGCTTTCAAGAGAAAGAAAGGTAAAATCAATATGCAGACATTATCTCAAGAAAAACTTCTTAAGGTCAAAACATTCAGCAATGCCGCAGGAGGTTCAGTCCTTTTTAAGGCGCTGGGACATCCTTTAACTTCCTTCAAAATGCTCAATCTGATCAATTTCTTGTCGTCTTTTGGCAGAGTTGCTGTCTATGACCCGATGGGGCAGGCTGCGGAATTTGAAGCTCTTTATGATATTTCACAGTTAAAAATTATGAGTGTTTTTGTCCAGAACGTCACTGATATCGGCAAACAGCTCCTAGGTCGAAATACAGAGCCTATTACTGATTTTAAAAATATGGATGCGGATGTTATTTTTATTACAGCTTTTGATTCCACGCGTTTGATTGCTCAAATTCAGCATCTATTGCCAAAAGGGATAAAGGTTTTTTCTTTTGACGATGCGCGTTTGCCGGATGAATTTCTTACAAATTCCCGAAACTATCTTGACAGTTTGAATTTCGCTACCAATTTTGTTTTTTTTCGGGAAGAATTGGGGCATCATACACGCTTAGTCACTGCCAATTATTGGGCAGGATACAGTCCTAAAAATGTTGGGCTATGGTGCAGTTTGTTTGACAAAGATGGCCGCGTATTGGCACAATGGAATGAAAAGCTTGAAAAATGCGTTCATACTATCATCCTGGATAGTATTGAGATAAGCCAACGCTTTAAATTGAAAAGTTTTACTGGAAATTTATTTGTACATTTTACGGGAATCGCCGGTCATGATATCGTCAAATATGCGTTAGATACCTATGGCAACGATGACTCTGTCCTTTCCTGCACTCATGATGCCAATTCCTGGCCCGCTGATCTTTACGCAGGCCTTCCTGCTCCTCGTGAGGGGGAGCAGGTTTTACTTTGGGTCCAAAATAGCCATCCCTGTCTGATCCCTGCATCTGGTATTGGTTTGAACTTAATAGGTTCTGACGATGTTGTTGCTTTCGATAAACCAATTGCTGCTTTTGCGACTTGTGCGATAGATGTGGCTATTTTATTTCCAAAGGCCAGGTGGCCGCAGCAGTTTGAAGTCCATGCTGGGCGGCATTTTGTGCGGCCACGTTATGAAGTTATCGATGCTAAAGGCAAACGCCTGATTGCGCACACCAATGTCGAACGTACTGATTTGAAGTCTGATCCTGGCATTCCCGACTTAGTTAAAGTAATGGGTAAGGGTTATATATTACCGGCTCCCATCCTACCCATTGGCCGATTTAAAAACATCATGCTGCCCACACCAATGTCAACCTGCCAGGAGAATTTTCCGTTGACTCTAATCGTTTATAACAGTAAAGGACAGCAAGCAGGGAAATACTCTCTTGGCATATTAAACCGCAGTAATATCAAAGATTTTAATATCAATAACTTATTGGGAAAGCGTTCTGAAAAAGAATTCCCCGGAGGTTTTGGTCATTTGGAGTTGGTTTATGATTTTTCTCAAGGTGGTGAGGGCGATGGTTGGTTGCATGCTTTGATGCGTTACGAAGATACTAAAAGCGGGCATAATTCCGAAACCAGCTTCGGCTCGCATATTTTTAATACAGTATTGGTCTACAAAAATGAACCACAGTCTTATGCGGGTCGTCCGCCAGGTTTAAGTACGCGTCTTTTCTTGCGTCTGGGCCGTGATGAAGGCATAGACACGTTATGTCATTTGATTTATCCAGCCTCAACCACATGGCATACCCAGTCTGAAACTGATTTGATCTTGTCAGATGCAAAGGGAAATGAAATTATTAAAAAGACGGTGAATATTGCCTGCAGCGGTTCCTTGCTTTGGCGTTACAACGAAATGTTTTCCCAAGAAGAGCGCATCCGTGCCGGTCGAGACTCGTATATTATTATACGTGACACAACTTGCCGATTGTTCGGCTATCATGGACTAATCAAAGGTGATAAATCTTTCAGTCTAGATCATATGTTTGGCTTTTAATTTTCTTTCGTATAAGCTGAAAAAATATGGTTTAATTACACCCTGCAAGATTTTGCATAGTTTTTGTTTGAATCTGCAATTTTCTTCCCTAATTTTTGTCTTTATCATGATTTTCATCTATCTGAAGTGCTTGGCCTCTTGATAAACTGTTTTCATGACAACAGTTGAAGCATTAATTATTGGCGCAGGACCAGCTGGGACATCCTGTGCTTTAGGTTTAGCGAAGCGTGGATGGAAGGTTGTTATTATTGATAAATCGGCATTCCCTCGGCACAAGACATGCGGTGGTTTTATTGGTCCTGAAAATAAAGCAATGTTATTTGATTTAGGGATTTGGTCAAAACTTTTGGAAGAAGGGGCTCGCGTTATTGAGGAGTCGTTACTTACATCCTCTAAGGGGGCAAGTACAGTCATACCGATAGAAGGTGAAGCATTAGGGGTAAGTAGAAAGGTATTTGATTCGCTATTGTTAGATCGTGTTAAGGCAATGGGCATTGAGGTGTATGAGGGGGCTCAGGCTCGGAATATATACAACAATGGCAACGGATTTGAAGTAACGGTTGACCATTATGGAAATAATAAAGAATTTAATTTGCGAACTCGCCATCTTATTGATGCTAGTGGCCAGCATTCTCCATCGGTAAAATTAACAAAAATTCAATTTGGTATTTGCGCCATCTATCAGGGGATTCCTCAATCATTTAAACGGGTGATGCTTCATTGCTGTGAGGGCGGGCATGTTGGTATCAATCCATTTGAAAAGAACCAAGTCAATGTCTGTTATGTAGTAGACTCTAAATATTTTAAAGCTAAAGGGCAAGATCCTGAAAAGGTGCTGATGGGTTGGATCAAGGAGAGCTCACATTTGCAGAATGTAATGATTGGGGCCACAAGGGTATCTCCTTGGAAGGCTATTCAAATTCAGGTACGACATTCAATTGTTCATTATGAAAATGGTATATGGCGTGTCGGTAATTCGTCTGCGTTTATTGATACCGTGATGGGTGTCGGAATCAGTGTGGCTTTACAAAGCGGTCAATTATTAGCTCAGTCAATAACGACATATAACCATGACGCCGAAAGGCTTAAGGCATACACTGATGAATATCAGAAGCATTTCGGGGAACAACGACGTCTGGCTGATTTATTTGGTCGTGTTGCACATTTTCCTTGGGTTGCAGATGCGATAATTCGTTTTTTAGATATCAATAAGATGTTTAGGCGAACAGCGATGAGCTATTCTCGCCCAAGGGTTACAAAAAACAAGATTGTATATGCGAAGGGGGTATTAAGTGAAGTCTAGAATTACCTGTGTAGAAACGGCAAATCCTTCATTACGCAAGGATCAAAAAGAGTTAATCGAATTAATGAGGTTCCAAAACTACTCTGAGCGAAGTAAGAAATTCTATAATCGCTTCCTTTCTGACGATGGAGTTCGTTCCCGGACATTTGCTTTAGATAGTATGGAGGTGTTAGCCACTGAGAATTGCGATGAATCTGTCTTTCGATTTGAAAAAATGGCAACTGAGTTGGCTGTCCAAGCTGCTCAAAAATGCCTTAAAGCCGTAGGCCTTGGGATTGGGCAAATTGATGGACTAATTATTACAACGTGCACCGGCTATTTGTGCCCTGGATTAACATCGCATGTAGGGGAAGTATTGGGCATCAGTCCAGACATATTCATACTGGATGTTGTTGGTCACGGATGTGGTGCAGCGGTGCCAGGATTACGTATTGCCGATCAATTTTTATTAACGAAGAAAAATGCAAATGTTTTATTTATTGCGGTTGAAGTGTCGTCTGCAACTTTTGTTCATGGGGAAGCTATTGATTTAATACTATCAAATTCCATTTTTGGGGATGGGGCAGCCGCTTGCATAGTTACTAATTGTAAAAAACCAGGTTGGCAATTAGAACGGCATGGATGTTTGCTGGTGCCAGAACACAGAGAACAATTGAGATTCAAGACTGTCAATTCCAGATTGAACAATGTTTTAGGAAAGGATGTCCCTCAAATTGTAGCCCAAGGTGTTAAAGAACTTTTGGCACGGATGCAAATAACTCAATTGCCTGATATTTTAGTTTTTCATCCTGGTGGGCGGTTGATTTTAGATACCTTACAACAGGAATTAAATATAAACTCTACATCTCTAATGGCAAGCCGTTATGTTCTTTCTGAATATGGAAACATGTCGTCCCCCTGTGTTTTATTTATCCTAAAACGATGGATGGATACGACAAAATTTATAGATGGAACACCTGCGTTAATGGTTAGTTATGGGGCAGGGGTTAGTGTAAATGCGGCCTGTTTACGCTGGTCAGAATAGGAAAGGGATTGCTATGAAAGATATGGAAATAATGAAACAGGTTGGTTTTGATAAGTATTTTCATACAGATTCCTGGGAAGAAGCTAACAAATTATTTTTTAATCAATTAGCTCCTAAATACGATCAACTTAATGATGTTATTTCTTTAGGCCAGCAGCAAGAGTACAGAGATGCCTCTATTAGTAGTTTAAATTTAAAGCGGGGCATGAGGGTGTTGGATGTCTGTACCGGAAGCGGGGATATGGCCATTTATATGAGTCAGCGATGCAAGGGGTTGCATATTGATGCGGTAGATGTTGCAGAAGAGATGTTATCGTTAGCCAAGAATAAGGTCAATCAGCTGGAATTAAATAATATCAGTTTTTACGAGGCCAGCGCTTTGGAATTGCCATTTGAGGACAACACCTTTGATGCCATTATGATGTGTTTTGGCCTTCGTAATTTAAAGGATATTTCGTTGGGTCTTAAAGAAATGCATCGGGTACTAAAACCAGGCGGGATATTTACCACGTTAGATTTAGGAAAGCCGGAAGGCAAATGGCAGAAAATTCTTTATCAAATTTATTATGAAAGATTAATGCCATGGCTGGGAAAGGTTTTTTTTCATCGTAATGAATATAATTCCTTTGCTTATTTAAGCATATCCAATAGATATTTCTCAGATTCCAAAGAAATTATGCAAATGATGTTTAGGGAAGGTTTTAAAAATATTTATGACAGGCATTATATGTTAGGCGGGGTTGCCCAACAAATTGGTAAGAAATAAAAAAGGAGACGATATGAAATTAGCAATCATATCTATAGCAGGTATCATTTTTATATTTTCAATATTTGTTCTTGTTTTAGCGTCTGTGATGGGTATTTATGGTCAAGAAACTCTCAATGCAGGCGATACGAATGAGTAAAATAGCTCTTGTCACAGGGGCTTCCAATGGTATAGGGTTTGAATTCGCCAAAATATTAGCTGAGAATAAATACGATCTTATTCTTATAGCCCGCACTAAATCTAAATTGGATGAAATTAGGGATTATTTATACTTAACTTACAAAGTCCAAGTGTACGTCATTGCTTGTGATTTATCGAAGTCTGGGGCTTGTGGGTATGTCTATGAACAGATCAAAAGGAATAATTTAGAAGTAGATGTTCTCATAAATAATGCCGGAATAGGAGACTGGGGGCAATTTGTTGATTCAAACTTGGAAAAGCAAGGTCGAATGTTACAACTAAATATTGTTGCTTTGACGAATTTAGCACGACTCTTTTTGCCTGGAATGGTCAAACGCCGAAAAGGGAAAATATTGAATGTGGCTTCAACGGCGGCTTTTCAGCCTGGTCCTTTAATGTCTGTTTATTATGCCACAAAAGCATATATTCTGTCATTTTCATCAGCAATCTCTGAGGAATTAAAGGGTACTGGAGTAAGTGTCACATGTTTATGTCCCGGACCAACAGCAACTAATTTTCAAATATCGACCTTCCCCCAAGAAATTCGTTTAACAAACGGTCAAACACTTCCTGATCCTAAGGAGGTTGCTCATTATGGGTATAAGGTGATGTTACAAGGACAAACTGTTGCCGTTCATGGTTTTTTAAATAGGTTAATGGCAATAAATGTACGTTTTCTTCCACAATGCATTATTTTGCCTTTAGTGCATTTCATGCAAGAAGCTAGATAGGATAAATCATATGCGTGTTTTCATTGATTTTGACAATACTGTGACTAAGGGTGATGTTCTAAATGAAATGATTGAGCGTTATTCAATTAGTGATGACTGGATGGTTTTGGAAAAAGACTGGCAATTAGGTGAGATTAGTACCAAAGAGTGTCTGAGGGGACAGATGAAGGGGGTGAGAATTTCTAGACAGGAGCTTATTAAATATTTAAAAACGGTTAAAATCGATCCTTATTTCTCAATGTTAATTAGTTTTTTGCGAAGCAGAGAAATAGAGTCCTGTATTGTTAGTGATAATTTTGGACCCGTCATTGATATAATTTTAGAGAATAATGGCATTAAAGATTTTAAAATTCATGCTAATCATTTAAAGTTTTATAAGGACAGAGTTTTTCCATCTTTTCCTCATCAAAATCCTAATTGTTCATTTTGTGCACATTGTAAGAAAGTGCATTTTATGGATGATACCCATTCAAAGCAGAACCCAATCGTTTATATAGGTGATGGCAGATCGGACATTTGTGCTGCCAAGGAGGCGGATATTGTTTTCGCTAAAGATACCCTTTTAGAATATTTTAAGAAACATAATCTTGCCTGTATTGAGTTATTTGATTTAGCAACTGTATACGAGTATTTAAACGAACGGACTCACAAGTTGGCATCTTTATGAGTTCAAATTCAGTTTATTTACTGACATTCTCTCTAAGTTTTATTTTTTTATCTTTAGAATTGTTATTAGCTGTTTTGCTATCCGCACTCTTCTTTTCTCCATTTTTTGCCATATCTTTCGCATTCTTGGGTTTAAGTTTAGCAGGGATATTTGTGTCCATATTTTATTTTAAAGAATCAGTTGAAGGGCTTCAATCAAAGGCTTTTGAATATCTTTGCCTTTTAGGAGTTTTATTACTTATTTTTACCATGGCAATAAGTAATTTTCATTGCGTAAATGCGCGATTAGAATTTGGGGGCATAAATTCGTTGAAAATGGGAGATGTTTATTGGAACCGACTTTTAATAAAAACAATGAGCAGTTCACTCACGGTTGGTTTAATTTCTACCATTATCTTTTTTTGTCTTGGTGTACTTTATTCTCTTATTTATAAATTTTATTCAAAAGATACCTCCAGGATATATTTCTTTGATTTATTAGGGGCTTCAATCGGGTGCATTTTTGGTACTTTTAGTTTAAATTATTTTCAGTTGAGTTCGGTTTTAATCTTATTGGCCATTTTTTCTTTTTTAATAATTTTATTATTGGCAACTTATGAAGATAAATGGAGAAAAATAACGGCTGTATTTTTCTTGTTAACTTGTGTAACTATTTTGCTCATTAATATTAAAACAGATTTTCTTGAAGTTAAAATGAAAATCGCTGATGTCACTAAAATAAAAGGTATGGATTTTAAGGAATCATGGCATCAATGGAATGCATATTCAAGAGCTTCATTGTTTGTCGATAGCACAACAAAGAGTAATCATAATATTTATGCGTTTTCTATCATCAATGGGGAAGGATATATTTACCCATTTATGAAAGAAGATCCTTTTTATTTAAAATTGTTTAGTTATTTTCAGCCCACAACATTAGGTTTTTTATTAAAAAATCCTCAGGACATCCTAATTTTAATGGCTGGAGCAGGGAAGGATATGGTAGAGGCCTATAGTTATTCCAAAGGCATATCGGATATTACGGGGGTTGAGTTAAATCCAATTGTAGTCAAGATGGCAAAAGATGTTGAAGGATATCATTTAACTGATTTCTTTGCTAAGAAAAATGTTCATTTGATTGTGCAGGAAGGGCGTAGTTATGTTGAGTCAATAGATAAAAAATTCGATTCCATCATTCTTTCATACGGAGGGGCTTCAGCTTCCCAATACCTAGGGGTTTCCGGTGCTACAACTCAATATCTATATACAAAAGAGGCTTTCAAGAGCTATTTTAAGCATTTAAATCCAGGTGGAACAATAGGTGTTGCCTACGGCAGAAAGCTAAAGATTACAGCTCTGGCTCGTGCGGCTTTGGAGGAGCTAGGATATGATCATGTTGCTAATAAGGTAATTGTTATAGCCCCCCAGGAGGATGTGAAAGATGGCATAACTCAAAAGAAGATGTTTTTCGGCACAGATGCTTTATTCTTATTGATTAAAAATACTGATTTTTCCAGAGATGAAGTTTCTATAGTTGAGAGAAATGTATCTCGTATGGGATGGATGAGTATTTATAATCCTTTTTATACCTATAAAGATTTCAAATTATTTGAGAATATATTAAAAAGCAAGAATCTGAATCATTTTCTTAAAGATGCCAGCTACCAATACAATGAAGATTTATCGATACCTACGGATAATGCTCCCTTTATTGATAATGGATTTCTTATACAGAGTATCTTTAGTAAAGACCTATGGAAGAAAGTCATATTCGGAAACTGGAATGATTCGACTAGGCAGGTTGTGTTTAATTTATCTGTGCTGCTTTTTACCATTGGGTTGCTGGTCATAGGTCTTGTGCTTATTATTTATCCATTAATATTTAATATAAAAACTTCTGCTGGAGAAAATCTTTCTCGGTTCTTGGTCTATTTTTCTACTATTGGTCTTGGTTTTGTATTTACTGAAATAGCCATTATGCAAGCATTGACACTTTTATTGGGTAATCCTATATATTCTTTTTCTGTGGTTTTAATGAGCTTGCTGATATCGACTGCTATCGGTAGTTTGTGTTCAGATTATTTATTTAGTCAAGGTTATCTAAATATCAAGAGAGTATCTTTAATTGTATTTTCTATTTTAAATTTATATTTTTTCTTCAATCATTGGCTAATTCAGCACTGTTTGTCGATGCATTTACCTTTTAAATTGATGATATCCTTGGTGTTAATTTTACCAATTGGATTCTTTCTAGGAATGTTTTTTCCGGAAGGATTAAAAAGTCTTGGTGTTTACGAAAGAAACTTAATCCCCTGGGCTTGGGGGTTTAATGGCTATATGACCATTGTCGGTAGCGCTATGAGTATTTTTTTAAGTAGGTTTATTGGTTTTTCTTCCTTGTTGTTAATTGCATCTTTTTTGTATTTAACAATTTGCTTTATATGGCAGTCGCGGATGAATTTTCAAAAAACATGATTATTTTAAATTAAAAATGTAACTATATGAGAATTTTTAAAAAAGAAGTCATGACTTCTACAGAAGAAGTGGTTGCCTATGATCTGGTTGTAGGTAGATATTTGAATATAGTTCATGCAGGCTTTGCAGAAACTGTGATAAATCTTAGTCCTTCTGAAGGGAAGTTTCTTGAAATCGGTACAGGTACGGGTTGGGATGCTATATTGGTCGCCAAGAACACCTCCAATGTTCAGGTTACTGCTATTGACCTTTCAGATGAGATGCTTAAATTTGCATCCCGCAATGCATCTAGGGAGGGGGTTTCGAACAAAATTAATTTTATTAAAGGAGATGCGAAAGGGCTGCCCTTTGATGATAGAACGTTTGACGCTGTTTTTTGTCAAAATATGCTCCATCACTTGCCTCAGCCTGAAGAGATGCTTTCTGAAATAAAACGCGTTGTGAAGATCGATGGGGCAATCATCATCAGGGATCTAGTCAGACATTCAAAATTCATGAACGCCATTTGTGTAAATATCCTTGGTATCAATTACAATAGAACGATGAAGGAAGAATATCTTAAATCAATTTTGGCTGCCTTGTCTTCGCAAGAATGGATTGATTTACAAAATAAAATAAACATGCCTGACTTGCGATTTAGTAAACACTTTTTGACACATGTGAGTATTGAGCGTCCCTCTGAAAGACGACGAAAGGATATTTATATCAAGGTCGTTAATCCTTTCTATAGAAGAATACTAGCATCTTTTTATATATCAAAACCTTAAAATTTTAAACAAGCCCCATCCCTGAAAAATTTTGCAGGGTTTAAGTCCATAACTGCAATTTTCTTCCTTCATTTGTGCTTCCACAATAGCTTTTCTCTACATCAAATATCCATCAATTGATAAGCTGTAATAAGTTAACTTATAAGGAGAATTTTTATGTCGAGATTTCTTAAGATTTTTTTATTTATATTATTTGTGTTTGGTGGCGGATATGTTCAAGCATCTGGACAATGGCATGTTGTGTCAGAAAAAAGTAGGCTCGGTTTTATGTGTAAATCAACCTTGCATGATTTTAATGGATCGGCACGAAAATTATCTGGAATTCTTGAGAAAAAACTAAATTTAGCGAAAGGTTTTGTCGATGTAGATGTTGCTAGTTTTACAACAGATGAACCTGGGCGTGATAAAAATATGTATCAGATGTTTAATGCGTCTCTATATCCACAGATTCATTTCGTTTTTAATGATACGGATATTACGAAAATTATTGAAAATCAAGTCGGGGAGATTAAATTCACAGGCATTATGACCATGCATAACATTTCTCATCCTGTAACACTGATATCAAAAGGTCATATGGAGGGGGATACCCTTATGTGTGAGGGGCAAATGCTTATTCATTTAAAAGACTATGGACTCAAGCCCCCTAGTATTTTGGGGCTTATTCATGTGAGTGATGAAGTTGCTGTGCAGTATAACATTGGATTTATGAATAGTTGAGTTGCAAAGGGAGACAATGGAATGGAACAAGCTGTATCGGAGAGATCAAAAGCGGGTGCATATGCTTCGCATATCAATCCACAGTGGGTGCGTCTTTTAGATCTTTTGCAGATGAACGTTCAGTATGAGCGTTGCGAAGGAACGGAGTTATTTACTTCTGATGCTCGTCGTATCCTGGATTTCTTGTCAGGTTTTTGTGTGTACAATGCAGGTCACAACCATCCATCGATTATTGCTGCCTTAAAAAATGAGCTGGATCGGAAAGGTCCGGTCATGCTACAGAGCCATGTGCCGGAATTGGCTGGGATGGCCGCTCAACGTCTATGTGCGTTGTCTGGCGGGCAGTTGAAGCGCGTCGTATTTTGCAATTCCGGCAGTGAAGGTGTTGAGATTGTGATCAAATTCTCAAGGGCGTATACCAAGCGAGCTGGATTGCTTTATTGCCATGGTGCTTTTCATGGATTGACTTGTGGTGCTCTGTCATTGATGGGTGATCCTTTGTGGCGGGAAGGTTTTGGCCCTTTGTTGCCGGATACAGAAGCAATTCCTTTTAATGATCTAAAGGCCTTAGAAGAGAAATTGAAGACCAAAAAATTTGCTGCCTTTATCCTTGAACCTATGCAGTCTGAAGCCGGAATTCTTTTGCCGGAGGGGAATTATCTACAAGAAGTTCAACGATTATGTCATCGCTATGGGACATTTTTCGTACTTGATGAAGTACAGACAGGCGTTTGGCGAACAGGACCGTTTTTGGCTGCTCATCATTATAATGTCCAGCCGGATATGGTTGTCTTAGCTAAGGCCTTGAGTGGAGGTTTTGTGCCAGTTGGGGCAGTTTTGATGTCAGAAAAGATTTCAGATGCAGTTTACAGTTCTTTAAAAAGAGCCAATATTCATGCTTCGACTTTTAGTGAAAATGTCCTATCCATGCGTGCGGTACTTGCCACGCTCGATGTGTTGGAGACTGAAGGATGGGGCTCAAGAAGTGCCGCTTTAGCAGCAAATATGCGGGAACGTCTGAGTACGGCTCTGGCCCCATATGAGATGTTTAAGACCGTTCGTGGGATAGGGATGTTCACCGGGATCGAGTGGCAGGCACCAAAGCAATTGCGCCGTAAGATATCTTTTGAAACTATCAAACATATTCATCCTGCAATTTTCGGCCAGATTTTGGTTATGCAGCTTTTTCGAGAGAAGGGAATTTTAACTCAGATCTGCGGCAATGATTTTATGGTCCTTAAGGTCGTCCCGCCTTTGGTCACGACGTCTGACCAGCTCGATTATTTTGTTAAGTCAATGACCGAAGTAACAGACATGATCCATACTTCAGATACATTATGGAGTGAAGCTCTGGGAGTGGTTACCCGGACGATAGTATAGACCTTTTATATCAGCCATTAGGAAAACAAATGCATCTTATTGAAGTAAATAATTTATTTAAGGATTACTCTTTGAATGAAATATCTGTTGAAGTATTAAAGGGAGTCAATCTCAAAATCAATAAGGGAGAGTTTTTGGTTATAGCTGGCCCTTCAGGCAGCGGCAAAACAACTCTTCTTAATATCGTGGGATGTATTGATAAACCGAGTTCAGGGGAAGTGTTTGTTGACGGGCAACAGATTATAAACATGACCCCTAATGAACTTGCCGATGTCCGGGCCCAGAAGATCGGTTTTGTTTTTCAGAATTTCAATCTTTTCCCTGTGCTGACCGCTATTGAAAATGTTGAATATTCTCTTTTATTCAAACCAATGTCTCTGATAGAAAAAAGAAGAAAGGCCGAAGAAGCTTTGTCTATGGTTGGGTTGTCAGATTTTGCAAAACATAAGCCCCTGGAATTAAGCGGGGGGCAGCAACAACGGGTAGCTGTCGCAAGAGCTATTGTTCGTGACCCTTTATTTATATTGGCTGATGAGCCGACAGCTAACCTTGACCATAAGACAGGTGAGGAGATCATTGCATTGATGAAAAAGAGGAATCGGGAAAATAAAACCACGTTCATTTTCTCAACGCACGATCAAAAGATAATAGATCAGGCAGACCGTGTCGTCAAGATTTGGGATGGGGAAATAAAATAATGATTTTGAAATTAGCCGTCCGCAATATTTTCCGTCATAGAACGAGATCTTTAATAACCATCTCGACGATTGTTTTTGGTTGTGTGGCTATTATTTTTATAGGAGGTTTTTTTGAAGATGTCTTTTTACAATTAAGAGAAGGTTTTATTGAAGCGCAAACCGGGCATATTCAAGTTTATAAAATAGGATTCAATCAAAAAGGGAGGACGGACCCTTTTAATTACTTAATTGAGAATAGTGGTGAAGTAATATCGGTAATACGTCAATTGCCGGAAGTTAATTATGTGACGCCGCGCATTCAATTTTCCGGCCTTTTAAGTACGGGGAACAATACAGTCTCTTTTATTGGACAAGGGGTGGACCCTCGCTATGAAAGGACTTTGTCGAAAGAAGCAGTAGCAGATTTGAGAAAAGCATATAAAGAAGGAGTCAAGCAGGGGGTGACCACTTTAAAGACTGGTCGAGGCCTTGATAGTAATGATGAGTATGGGGTTATTTTAGGCGCAGGGCTTGCTGCTGGCATAGATGCTAAGGCTCATTCGACTGTTACGTTATTAACGAATACTGTTGATGGTTCTCCCACAGCGTTGGATATGAAGATCAGGGGTGTGTTTTATACATCTTCTAAAGACTTTGATGAATTTTTTTTAAGAATGCCTTTGGAAACAGCACAAAAATTTCTTAATACCGAATCTGTTCAATCTTTGTTGATAAAGCTGCATCATACTGACGACACACAAGAAGTTAAGAATAAATTAAAATCCCTTTTCCAAGAAAAGCATTTTGATTTAGAAATGAAGACATGGGATGAACTGACGGAATTCTATACACAAACTGTTAATTTGTTTAAGAAATTCTATTTGATCATGAAAGTGATCATATTTATTGTAGTTGTTTTGAGTATTTTTAACACCATGAGTATGTCAGTGATGGAAAGGATCAGTGAGATTGGAACGATCATGGCTATGGGGAGCAGAAGTAAAGGGGTTGTTGTCCTATTTCTTTATGAGGGCATTGGATTAGGGTTTATAGGAGGCGTTCTGGGTGTTATTTTAGGGTGTGCAATCGTGCGTATAGTGTCCTGTATTGGCATTACTATGCCCCCGCCGCCAGGAGGAAATGTCGGATGGTTGTCTCACCCTATGATTGTCCCCAGAATTTTATTTTCCACGTTTATTTTTTCAATACTCATAGGAGGGCTATCTGCTTTTTATCCTGCATATAGGGCATCACGATTAGTAATTACAGAAGCGTTGAGGAATCGATAGGTCGGAGTATTTATGTTAGAAAAAAGCATCGCAGGTTTATTTTTAGTAGGATGTCTTATTTTATTATTAGGAAAAAGCTGGGCACAGACAGAACTAACGGCCAATGAAATCCTTCGAAAAGTTGATGATATTAGAAGTCCTGATTTTGATTATCGGTTAGTAGTATCTGTTACTTCCTATAAACCAAATCGCCCTATACATACGAGTACTTATGAGCTTTTTATTAAGGGACGTGAGAACACTGTTGTTAGGACTCTAGAGCCAAAAAGGGAGCACGGAATATGTCTTTTAATGCACGGTCAGGATTTTATGGCGTTCTTTCCACAGGTTTCAAAACCGATACACTTGTCGTTACAAGAAAGAATGACAGGAGATGTTGCTAATGGCGATATTGCAAGAACATGTTTTTCTTATGATTACAATGCAAATATTGTTCGTCATGAGAAGATAGATGGCAAGGAATATGAGGAGCTGGAATTAACCCCTAAAAATAAAAATGCCACCTATGGCAGGATTTTATTATGGGTTGCCTTTGATAATTTTTGGCCTTTGAAAGCAGAATTTTATGCGGTTAGCGGACGATTCTTAACAGTTTGTTTTTATAAGGACTATAAAGCATTGGCAGGCGAAATGCGACCTTCTCGCTTAGTTATAAAAGATGGAGTTATTAATGATCAATGCTCAGTGATGGATTACAAGGAAATACAAAGAATGGATATTCCTGATTCATTTTTTACAAAAGAAAATTTAATGCAGTTAAAAAGGAAATAAAAAATTGGAAAGGATAAGATATGACAATTAAAAGTTTAGTGTTTTCATTGGAGATATTATTAGGTTTCGGTTTAAGTAACATGGCACACGCAGATTCAATCGTGATGAAAGCTTATAAAAAAGATTATCCTGAAGCGCAACTTAAATGCATAAATTGCCATATGGCTGTTTACCCATGGCATCACCCTTGGAATGCTTATGGCCAAACAGTAAAGAAAGCGATTAATGACGCTGGGGTAGCGGATGTTCCTACCAAAAACGACATTAGTAAAATAGCTGAGTATTTAAAACAGATAGGTAAAGTTGAAGATTTTAAAGGTGTAACGGTAAAGCAATAGTCGTTTTCTGCAGCAAGAACCATTAAGGCATTCCCAGAGTATTACAACTTATCGACAAGATTTTAGATTATGGTATTATCATTGCCATGACTAAGAAGAATATTTATTTTAAAAAATATTCCCCCTTTTTAGTGCTGTTTCTATTTAACCTGCTATTGTCTACTTCGGCATTGGCTGGGTCACCATTTTTAACAGATGACCCTGAGACGGTAGATTATAAACATCAGGAAGTATACCTATTCTCCACTGTGGATAAAACGAATGACTCTAATACTATCCAAGGACCAGCTGTAGAGTATAATTATGGGGCATCGCCTAATTTACAGTTACACGTAATAGCACCTCTTGAATACTATTCTCCACCACAAGATGATCTTAGTCATTACGGTATCGGAGACATGGAAGTAGGGGCGAAGTACCGATTCCTTACAGAAACAGATTATCGTCCACAGATTGCAATTTTTCCTGCCCTTGAACTTCCTACAGGAGATACTGACAGAGGTCTAGGTAACGGTAGGACATGGTATAAACTCCCGGTGTGGTTGCAAAAAAGCTGGGGTGATTGGACTGTTGATGGTGGTGGCGGATATGCATTAAATGATAGTCCTGGTACGCGTAATTATGGCTTTGGAGGATTGCTTGTACAACGCGAATTTGGTGAACATCTTTCTTTAGGTGGAGAAGTTTTTGCCCAAGAGGCCAGTGATGTGGGGGAAAGAGGGTTTACTTTATTTAACGTTGGGGGGGCGTATAATTTTACTTCAGATTTTAGTTTGCTATTCTCTGTAGGACATTCTTTTACAGGTCAAAATAATGCTGTTTCTTATTTGGGTTTGTATTGGACTTGGGAGCCAAAAGAAAAATAGTTGTTTTTTAAATAAAATAAAGATCTTTAGGAACTTTTTAGTATTTTATTTGTCTAACTAATAAATTAGACAAATAAAAATTCAAGCCATCAAGGGATAGTAATAGTTGCTCTTAATACAGGCATGAGGAAGGCAGAGATTTTAGGCTTAAAATGGCGGGATGTGGATATTAAGAGAAATATACTATACCTTCATGAAACCAAGAATGGAGAAAAAAGAGAGTTGCCTATAAATGAGCAGGTTAAAACTGTCTTAATAAACACCCTAAGGAACCCTCAAAATGAATATGTTTTTAATTATAATGGTAAGCGCATCGATAGATATTAAGAGAAGCTACTCGACAGCCGTAGATAATTCTGGTATAAAAGATT